>JASFFM010000057.1:0-14619 GCA_050124295.1 Desulfobacterales bacterium
AAATCAGCCGTTTTTTTCACGCCGCCGGAATTCTGATTCTCGAGGGTATCGGCATGACGGAAAACACATCCTTCAGCAATCTCAACCGATATGACAACTACCGTTTTGGATGGGTCGGGCAGCCAGGGCCGGGCATCGAACAAAAACTCGGCGAGGATGGTGAAGTCATGTACCAGGGCCGCAACGTGATGAAGGAATACTACAAAATGCCGGATGAAACCGCCGAAACGATCACGGAAGACGGATGGCTGCTGACCGGCGATATCGGCGAAATTGACGCGGAGAACTTTCTGCGGATTACGGGACGCAAGAAGGAGTTGATCATTACGGCCGGCGGCAAAAATATCGCCCCGGCCGCCATCGAGGGGGTCGTGGCCACCTCCAAGTATATCAACCAGGTTTACGTCATCGGCGACCGTCGCAAATACCTGTCCGCCCTGGTGACGCTGGATGAAGAAAACATCAGGGCCTGGGCGGATGCCGAAAGCATCGCCTACAACCGTATGGAAGATCTGATGGGCAATGCCAAGGTGCAGAGCCTGATCGAGGGGCAAATGGCGGTTAAAATGGCCGATTTCGCCAGTTTTGAAACCATCAAGAAGGTGACCATCGTGCCGGAGTTTACGATTGAAAACGGCCTGATCACCCCCACTCTTAAAGTGAAAAAGAATGTCGTGGCGGCGCGTTACGAAAAGGAAATCAATGATATGTATCCGGTCGAGTAGCTAACCCTACTCCCGTCATCCTTGCCGATCGCGACCACCAGCGTACCCTATGAGGCCGGAAGTCATCCCGCGACTTCCGGCCTGCGCTTTCTCTGAAATCATCTTCTAGCGCGCCTGTCACCGATCACGATCATCAGCTTGCGACTCGCCCATCTCCGGTCCTATCTCAGGGGGCTTTTCAAGGATTCACCGTGGAGAGTCCGGCCTGATTGAAAAAAGGCGCGCGTGTGCGCCTTCGCAGCCATCGTGGGCGGCATACCAAGCATTGAGCCCGTCGTTGGCCGAGCCCCCCGTAACCCATAGACCGTAGGCGGGGTAGCAAGCCGGCCTTGATTCGTTGGGTGCCCATGGCCGAAATCCTGTTTCGCAAACTGGACGGCAATGGGGCATCTGGCTGGCCTGCACCGATAAGTTGCACGAAGCCATGCTGAGCCGCGCTGCGTTTGGCTGATGGGGCCGGATCAAAGCCCACGGACCCGATTTTGCCCGGCCGGAAGCGGGCGATAGGCGTCTTCGTTTGGTTCGTTTGCTTCCGCAGGGAAGAAAATAAACCCACGCAGAAACAACCCTCCAAACCGGCGGAACCTGTCCGGCACCTCCACCGGCGATGCGCACTGGGATCAAAACGAAAAGCGCCCTCGGGCCGGGCGGTGCCTTCCGCCTGCGCCGTCGACCCCCGTGCTCCCCAACCCGTCGAACGGCGCCTGCCGCCATCGGACGCCCAGGCGGACGAATCACTTCTGCTTACGGCTGAAATAGAGATTGAGCACCGCGGCCAGAGATGTCCCCACGATCAGCAGAAAAGAGATCGCGTTGATCACCGGGGTGCTCCCGTCCCGGACCTGGAGATAAAGATTTATGGGTAACGTCGTATCTGAACTTACTAGAAATAGTGTTGTATTGAAGTTCTCGAACGACATTAAGAAGGCCACAGCCGCGGCCCCAACGATGGCCGGACGAAGAAATTGGAGGGTGATGTGCCAGATGACCTCGAAGCGGTTGGCACCCAGGTTGAGGGCCGCCTCCTCCAGGGTACGGTCGAACTTGCGCAGCCGGGCCGACACCACCAGGGTGACCAGGGTGGCGATGAATGAAAACTGGCCCAACACCACCAGCCAGAAACCGGGCCGGAACAGGGGCACATCGATGCCCCAACGGGTTTCGACAAACATGCCCAGCGTGTTCGAAAATAGCAGAATGGAAATCCCCAGGATCACCCCCGGAATCACCAGCGGGGAGAGCATCAGGAAATAAAGGGCGCCCTTGAAGGGGAATTCTTCCTGCTCGAAAAGAAACGCCGCGCAGGTTCCCACGGTTACGGAAAGAATCGTGACGAAAAAGGCCACCTGAGCGCTGACCCAGATGCTTTCCAGGTTCATGCGATCATGGAAGATGCCCACCCGCTGGGGCATATCGCCAGTAAACCACTCAAGAGTGAATCCGTTCCATGGCAAGTAAGGAAATTGTGAGTCATTGAAAGCCAGAATGCATGTTATTAGGAGGGGGGCAAATAAAAATACAAAATAAAGACCAATATATACCCTAAAGCTAAATTTATAATAGGGGCCTGTTGGCAGAGAACGGATCATTGGACCACCTGACTCAATTTCTGCCGCGTTAACTTCAATCCCATCCAAATCACTATAGAGGAAAGGGTTAGGAGCAAGAAACCGAAAGCCGATCCCTGGTTCCAGTTGAAGCTGGCGATAAACTGATTGTAAATCTGCTCCGTAAACCATAGGGCATTCTTACCGCCAATCATATTGGGGGTTAGATAATTCCCCAGGGTCAACATGAAGACCACGATCGATCCGGAGACGATCCCCGGCATGGCATGGGGAATCACAATGCGAAACAGGATGGTCGGCGCTCTGGCCCCCAGGTCATAGGCCGCCTCGATCAGGCTCTCGTCCAGGCTTTCCAGCACCGACACCAGCGGCACGGCCATGAACAGCATGGAGGTGTAGACCAAGCCCATGATCATGGTGACGTCATTGTAGAGCATCTCGATGGGCTGATTCAGGAGGCCGAGACGGGTCAGGATATGGTTGATCACCCCGCTTTCCCGCAAGAGAATCATCCAGCCGTAGACCCGCACCAGTTCACTGACCCAGAACGGCATCAGGAGCAGCATCATCAAAAAGCCCTGGAAACGGGGCGCCACCACCTTGGTGATGTAAAAGGCCACCGGCAGCGCCACCATGAATGTCATCAGCGTCACCAGGATGGAATAGATCGCCGTGCGAACGAAGGTCACCCAATAAATGGGCTCGATGAAGAACTCCATATAATTGGAAAAACTCCAGATCGTATTGCCATAGTCGTCCTCGCTCAGCAGGGACATGCGCAATAGGTCCACGTGGGGCAGCACGATCAGCAGCACCAGCCAGAGCAGCACCGGTGTCAGGAAGCAAATCAGCGGCAGGGAAAATTTAAAGCGAGGTTTCACGCTCACGCCTCTGACGCAAAACAGATTCCGGACTGTTCGTCCCAGGCCACCTCGATGCGATCATCCCGGCGGATATGATCGAATTGCCGGTTCTGGGGCAAGGCGATGAGCAGTTCGGTATCATCGTTTACAGGATGGGCCAGCAGGCGGCTGTTGGCGCCATCGAACAGCAGTGATTTCACAATGACTTCAAATCGATTCAGATGGGGCAGATCCGCATCCGGCTGGATGATCATGGCTTCGGGGCGCAGGAAGAGTTCCACGCGGGTGCCCGGTTGAAAGGCCATCGTGGCCCGGGTGCGAAACCGCTGCCCCGATGGCGTTTCAATTTGAGCGCTGTCGCTATCGCCAGCGCGCACCACCCCGGACCAGGTGTTGTTGTCGCCCACAAAACGGGCCACGAAGGATGTTCGCGGCTGGTGGTAGAGATTCTGGGGGGTGTCCACCTGCTCGAAGCGGCCCTGGTTCATTACCGCCACGTGGTCGGACATCACCAGCGCTTCGGATTGGTCGTGGGTGATATAGACGAAGGTGGTCCCCACCTGGGCCTGGAGTTTTTTAAGCTCCACTTTCATCTGCTCGCGCAGCTTGAGGTCCAGCGCCCCTAAGGGTTCATCCAGGAGCAGGACGGCCGGCTCCAGTACCAGGCAGCGGGCGATGGCCACGCGCTGCTTCTGGCCGCCGGAGAGTTGATCGATGGCCTTGTCTTCAAATCCCGGCAGATCCACACGCTCCAGGATCCTCGATATCTTGCGCTGGATCGCGCCGCGCTTTTCCTTCCGGCGCTGGAGGCCAAAAGCGATATTCTGAGCCACCGTCATCATGGGGAAAAGCGCCAGGTGCTGGAAAATCAAATTGACCGGACGACGGTTGGGCGACACCCCGGCCATGTCCACCCCGCGGATGGCAATTTTCCCGCGACCGGGTTCGGTGAACCCGGCAATCATGCGCAGGAGGGTCGTCTTGCCACAGCCGGAAGGCCCCAGGATGGAGAAGAACTGCCCCTGGGGCACCTCGAAAGTGACGTCATCGACGGCGGTAAAATCACCGAACGATTTGAATACGTTTTGAACGGATAGATCGATCGGCATGGCTTACTTCGAATATGGCCGGACACCAACCGTGGGTCGAAATTCCCACGATCGATGTCCCGACAGGGTTGATCTTACTGGGCGGCTTTGACCTTGTCCAGGATCTTGCCCTCCATCCCCTCCAGACCGGCAGGCACCGGTGGATACCATTTGATGTTGTCGATATCCGCATCCGAAAAACTGCGCGTAAAATTGGCTTTCACAGCGGGGTCGCAGAGTTGGATGGCACCCTTGGAGGCGGTACCGTATTTTTCGGTGTTTGTAAAAATAGCGGCGTTTTCAGGCCGTAACATAAAATTGATCCATTTGTAGGCTGCGTCGACATTCTTGGCCTTGGCCGGAAGAGCGAAAGTATCGATCCACCCTAAGGCACCGCTTTTGGGAGCGATGAAGTCTATATCAGGATTAACTTCATGCATCTTCCACCCGCCAATGTCCCATGCCATCGCCACATGGACTTCTTCCGATTGTAAGGCTTGTAAGATTGCATCATTATTATCGTAATATAATTTTACCAAAGGTTTGCCTTCGATCATCTTTTGGCCGATATCTTCCATGAGGGTTTTGTATTCTTCAGGCTTTGCGTATAGGGCAAATGGATCTTTTCCCATTGAGAATGCCAAACCGATAAGCGTTGGCCTCTTCAATCGATAGCTAACCCGGCCTTGGTATTTGGGATTCAGTAAGTCCGAATAATCCTTCGCATCAGGAGCATGTTTTCGATTGACGATCAGACCTGATGTACCATAGACATGCGGGATTCCATAACTCTTATCGCCAACCATTGTGTTCTTTTTTACGGCTTCCAACATCGAGGCAATAATTTGATCCGATTTAACCTGACCGAAATCAATGGACTGATAGATTTTGTATTTCGCCTGCACGGCTGAAATGCGGTCCTGGCTGGGTTGCGCCAGATCGAAACCTGCCCCTCTCGTCGCACGTAGTTTGGCAATCATTTCTTCGTTTGTAGAATAGGTGGGCTTAACCTCTATCCCGGTTTCCTGCATAAATTTATCGATGAGCACCTTCGGGGCATAGCCTTCCCAGGTCAGCAACTCCAGGGTTTCAGCACTTACCGGCGCCGCAACGAAAGCCAGAAAGGCCCCCAATACCATGAGACACACGCGTGTACGTTTCATCGTCTTTCCTCCTTGGTAACGGTTGGTAATGAACTTCGGTCTTCAGGTAACGTGCTTTGCGCAAATCCATCCGTAGGTCGACAATCGGCTTGCGCTCGTGCCCGCCCTTTGAGCGGCATGGGGATCACCGCCGCCCGACGTGCGGCAGCACCAGGTGGTCGACCCAGTTGCGCAGCTCCTGCTCGCGAATGCCGGGATCGAGAATATCGTCTCCAATATCCAGTTCTTCCCTCAGCGCGGTCGATCCGGGATTGTTGAACAGGGCTTCGAGTTTATCCGTAAACATTTTCACCGCGTCTTCTTCTTTGAAAAACCCTTCCTGGGTGAGGGGTTGGGCCCGGGCGGCAATCAGGCGCGCCATCTCCTTCAGATTGAATTCGGGATGATACTGGGTGGCCCAGAAGGTGCCCGGGCCGTGTTTGACTTCCAGGGCCTGCACCCGGGTGTGCTCACCGGTGGCCAGCAGAGTGGCCCCGGGGGGCAGTCGGGTGACCTCGTCCAGATGCATGATGAATCCATCAAAGCGATCCGGCTTGCCCGCCATCAAGGGCGAACGACGCCCGGCATCGGTCAGCCGGATATCACGGGCAATGCACCATTCCCGGCCATCGGGATGTTTGGCCACCGTCCCGCCGGCCGCCACGGCCGCCATCTGGATGCCCCAGCAGCTGCCATAGCTGGGCGCGCCGGCTTCGAATATTCGACCTGCCAGTTCAATCTGGCGGGTCACCCGCGGGTCGTCGTCACGGTAAATGGTGAGGTCCGATCCCGTCCAGATGAAACCCGCGTAATCGGCGAGTCCCGCGCCCCGGGGCCGTTCCTGGTCCAGGTCGGCCACATACCAGGTCTCCACGGCGGCCGCGGGCAGGTAGCGCTCTAAAAAGTCCCGGAAAAAATCATGGGGGTGCCCGACACCGGTGCGCTCGAAGTTCTCCCGGCTTTGGCGCGGGTAACCATTGAGAATGGCAATTGCCAGGCCTGGTTCAGCGTTCATAGCCTCTCTTTCAGATCGCCCGGTCAGCGAACCGCAACCGCATTTCGATAAGGATCGGGGCCCATTCCCTTTGCCGCACGCCGATCAACGCAGCTGCGCCAGACGCTGGGGAAAATCGGTGATAATGCCGTCCACCCCGAGTGCCATGAATCGGCGCATATCCGCTTCGTCGTTAACGGTAAAGAGATTAATGGCCAGGCCCTGCTGTTTGCGCCGCAGGATGTCTGCGTCACGGACCAGGGTATAACGCACGTTGTAGGTCTCAAATTCAAGCCCCCCCCAGTCCAGCGTATGGTCGGTGTGATAGCCGATCAGGGCCTGCACCGCAATTTCCGGCCGGAGGGTGCGCACTTCGTTTAACCATCGATGGTTAAACGAAGAAATCAGGATCTGCTCCGGCGACAGGCCGACGCGCGCGATCATGGTCAGCACCCGCGGCACCAGGGGGAAATCGTTCATCACCGCAGGCAGGAATTTGAGCTCCAGATTCAGCCGCCAGTCGGCATCACGGGTATAGACCAGGGCCTCTTCGAGGGTCGGCACCTGTGCGCCCCGGCAGGCCGCCTGGTCCGCTTCGGAGAGCATTCCGGCGGCAATCTGCCCGTAGGGATCGGCCTCCACGAACCAGGTGCCGGCATCCAGGGAGCGGATTTCTTCCAGGTTGAAAGTCGTGAAGGGTTCAGTGGCACGCTCGGGAAAACGTTGCTCAACATCCGTGGTGCGCACGAGAAGATCGTCGTGAAACAGGATCAGGGCCTCGTCGCGGGTCACCGCCAGATCCGTCTCCCACAAATCGGCACCGGCTTCCAATCCCTTGCGGGCCGCCAGAAGCGTGTTCTCCGGTGCGAGGCTGCGGGCCCCGCGGTGGGCGATATTCAATACCATCGTGGCATCCGTGGTGCCGGTCTGTGGGTGTAATCATTCGGCAGGACGATGATGACCTCCCTTCAATAGCGAACCTGCCCCCTGTTTGGCAAGACATAGAATGGGGAAAGTGCACCCATGGGGGCGACATCCTGATATCATGATTAAAAAGCCTCACCCAACTTACCGATGAGGACGTTGGGGGCCCGCCGACGACACGTTGTCAGCTTGAATCCGCTCGCGGAGGCGGTAATTGTCCAAAATCAGCAACTATGGTATCTGCAAGCTGTCCCCCCACGACATCCCATTCACAGGAGATCATCATGGCAGACGACAACGGCATGCTGACCATCGATCAGCTCGAGGCCCTGGCCAGGGAAAACGCCGTCGATACCGTGCAGGTGGTGTTTACCGATCTTTACGGCCGTTTCCTGGGCAAGCGGGTCGATATCGACTTTTTTCTCGACCAGGTGGCCACCCAGGGAACCCATGCCTGCAACTATCTGCTGACCGTGGATATGGAAATGGAGCCGATCCCCGGTTATGATTTCGCCAACTGGGAGAAGGGCTACGGCGACTTTCACCTGGCACCGGATCTGAGCACCCTGCGGCGCGCGAGCTGGCTGGAGCGCACCGCCATGGTGCTTTGCGATGTGTGTCACCCGGACAGCCATGCACCGGTGATGCAGGCCCCGCGCTCTCTTTTGCGTGCCCAGGTCCAGGAGGCCGCCCGGATGGGATTCGATCCCATGGTCGGCTCGGAGCTGGAGTACTACATTTTCGAAGACGGTTATCGCGATGCCGCTGCCCGGGGCTACCAAAATATAGAACCGGCCGGCTGGTATCTGGAAGACTACCACATGCTCCAGGGCAGCCGCGAAGAACCATTGAATGCCGCGCTGCGTCGCCACCTGAAAAAGTCGGGGGTGCCCGTGGAATGCTCCAAAGGGGAATGGGGGTTGGGACAGCACGAAATCAATGTGCGTTTCAGCGATGCCCTGCAGATGGCTGACCGCCATTGCGTTTTCAAACAGTGCCTGCGCGAAGTCGCCGATCAGCAAGGGCGCAGCGTCACTTTCATGGCCAAATACGCCACAGACCAGGCCGGCTCCAGCAGCCATCTGCATGTCAGCTTGCAGAAGGACGGCCGCAACGCTTTCCAGGGCCGGGAGGCGCTCGGCCCGATCCATTGTTCGCCTGAGTTCGGTTGGTTTTTGGGCGGCTGGCTGGCCCATGTGCCGGAGTGCATGGTCTTCTACGCACCGACCGTCAATGCCTACAAACGCTACCAGGCCGGTTCCTGGGCGCCGACCCGCATCGCCTGGAGCCACGACAACCGTACGGCCGGTTTTCGCGTCGTGGGCCGGGAGGAAAACCTGCGCATCGAATGCCGCATTCCGGGCGCGGACTGCAATCCCTACCTGGCTTTCACGGCCGCCCTGGCCTCCGGCCTGGACGGCATCCGCAACCGGATCGAACCCCCGGCGATGTTCGAAGGGGACATGTACGCCGCCCGGGATCTGCCCGCCGTGCCCCACTCCCTGGGCGATGCCTTGGCCTGCTTCGAATCCAGCGCCTGGATGGCCTCCCTCCTGGGGGAGGCCGTGGTGCGCCACTATGCGCATTTCTTCCGGGTCGAACAGGCCGCCTACGATGCGGCGGTCACGGACTGGGAGCGCCAGCGGTATTTTGAACGGATCTAACCTGGATATTTCGCGCGTTTGAGGCCTCCCGTACAAGGCCTTGCGGAGCGTCGCGGTACCCATGCCACCGCCAGCGCCGGATAAGGCCGACAGGGATGCCGCGGGCGCCCGTAAGGACGTAAATGGTATGCGCTGCCTTCTGCAATGTGCCGCTCAGCAAGGGTTAGGAGACCCATTGAGCGCCACCTGCCGTTGAGACAGGCAATCAATGCATCCAAGCAAGTGGGCATCCCTATTTTTAGGCAATGTTCGCGCTGAGCGCACCGCATCGGCAGCAGCGCTCGGATTTCTCCCTCCGCGGTGGAGGGTCTATATCAGGACGCCGGGGACGGCTCCCGCCGCCGGTGGATGGCAAGTTTAAGGGAACCTTCAGGAAAGGAAAAAGGAAGCCATGCGATTGAGCGACAAAGTGGCCTTGATCACGGGTGCCGCCGCCGGTATCGGCCGTGAAACCGCCCTGCTGTTTGCCCAGGAGGGTGCCGCCGTGGTGGCCGTGGATATCAGCGACCCCGCCGGGCAAGAGACGGTCCGCATGATCACCGACCGGGGGGGGCGTGCCGTCTATGTGCACAGCGACGTCTCCCGGGCCGCGGACTGCGAGAACATGATCGGCGCAGCAGAGCAGCATTTCGGCGCCCTGCATGTGATCTTCAACAACGCCGGCATCATGCACAGCGCCGACGACAATGCCGTCACCACCGAAGAAGATGTCTGGGACCTGACCATGGCCGTCAACCTCAAGGGGGTCTTCTTGGGGTGTAAGTATGGCATCCCGGCCCTGCGGCGCGCCGGCGGCGGCTCGATCATCAACACGGCCTCCTTCGTGGCCCTGCTGGGAGCCGCCACCCCCCAGATCGCCTACACCGCCAGCAAGGGCGGTGTGCTGGCCCTGACCCGGGAGCTGGCCGTGGTGCATGCCCGGGAGAATATCCGCGTGAACGCCCTCTGTCCGGGGCCCCTGCGCACCGAACTGCTGATGAAATTCCTGGATAGCGAAGAAAAAAAGCAGCGCCGCCTGGTGCACATTCCCATGGGCCGCTTCGGCGAGGCCCGTGAAATGGCCCAGGCGGCCCTTTACCTGGCCGCGGACGAATCGTCCTATGTGACCGGCAGCAGTTTTACCGTGGATGGCGGCATCACCGCCGCCTACGTCACCCCGGCGTGAAAGATGACCCGCTCTCCACGGGATACCGACGCCAGGACCGCCGGGCCAATTCCAGGGCGTCTACTTTGCGGTTCTGGGCAATGGCCACAATCGACTGCAGGGCGATCGCATCAGCGGCGGAAGGATTCATCTTCAGTGCGCTTTGGATATCTTCGCGCGCGGCTTCCACTTGCCCCACATGCAGATACAGGGAGGCCCGATAAGTGAAAAAGGCCGCCGCCGTGGTCGACGATGGAGGTTGATCCACGGCATCGAAAGCACCGGCCAGATCCCCTTTCCTGCGCCGTGCCAGCGAATCGTCCATCCGCCGGGTCCATTCTGCTGTCCCCCCCGCGGCCTTTGCATCGAGGTATGATTTCTCCTTTTCTGGAACCCGGAAATTGAGCGTGCTTTTCTGATCGATGCGAAAAACGGCATCATTGCCCATCAGCACGGCGGCCCTGCTGTTGGCACCGATGCGCAGGAAATCGCCTGCGCAAATAAGGTCATTTAAATCCACCGGCTGCCAGTGGGTGTGACCGGCTTTTCTTATCTCCACGTGCCCCTGCAAAGACACCAGGCGCGCCACCTCATCGCGGCAAGCTTCAGCGGCCTCGACCGTCGTCACCATCGTTGTCGCAACGAATACCAACACTGCCGTTGCGATGATCCATTTGCCGTCGTGATAAAACCCAACCGGCATCTTTCCCCCCTTGGGCCAATGTCATCCGCAGATGGATTTAAAGTAAAGCAACAGAGGATAACTGTAGAACAGGGTCGCAACGGGGCGAGCAATCGCTGAGGGAATGCCCATCAAACAATTTGGACGCGTTGGTGAACTATCATTCGCCGTAGAGGCACTCAAAACGCGGCGCGGGAAATAGGTTCAAAGGTGGGTTCAACATTTAGCAGGAAATGGGTTGCCCCGGATCAAGCCGAAAAGGCTGGGCAAGCACTTGAAGCGTGGCGCCGTCCCAGTCCTGAAAGCTATAGAGTGGATGTATCTGCTTGTCACGCATTATTTCGCTGAGGCCCTGCGCTTGGCCCGTTTGAAGCCAGCGGCGGGCGATAGTTCCCATGCCCGGAGCAGAATTCTGCGCACGGAGAGGATCACCCTCCGGCCAAAGAAGGCTGAAGCTCATTCCGGCAGCTCACGAAAATGGATGCTCTTGGGCCGGGTCAGACCATGGTAGCCGTAGCGCGACAAGCTAACACCCCGGCCGCTGTCCTTGACACCGGTCCAGGCCAGGCCCGGGTCCAGATAATCGCACCGGTTCTGATAGACGGTGCCGGCTTCCAGCCGAGCGGCGAACCACTCGGCCCGCGTGCGGCTGCGTGTCCAGACGGATGCCGTCAGCCCGTAGCGCGAATTGTTCATCTGCCCCAGGGCCTCCGCATCGTCCGCCACGGCTTGCACGGGCAGCAGGGGCCCAAAACTCTCCTCCTGCATCACTTCCGCCCGGCTGTCCACATCCGCCAGGAGGGTCGGCAGATAGAAATTACCCGGGCTGCCTTCCAAGCGCCGCCCGCCGCAAATCAAGCGGGCGCCCCTTTGCAGGGCCTCGTGCACCTGGCGGTCGAGAACGTCCAGGGCCGCGCGATCCGCCAGGGGCCCCAGTGTGGTTGCGGGATCCAGGGGATCGCCCGGTTTAAAATGGGTCATGGCTTCGGCCGCCTGTTCCAAGAAGGAAGCATAATTGTTTTGGTGCACGTACACCCGCTCCACGGCGCAGCAGGACTGCCCGGCATTGTAGAGTGCCCCATCCACAATATTGGGCACGCTGAATGCCAGGTCGGCATCCTCGGCCACATAGGCGGGGTCCTTCCCGCCCAGTTCCAGACCCAGGTCGATGAAGCGGCCCGCGGCCGCCTGGTGGATGCGCCGGCCGCCGCTGACGGACCCGGTGAAAACGACATGATCGATCCGGGGATCGCGGATCACATCGAGGGTCTGCGCGTGGGAAAGCAGGAGATGGGTCAGGAGACCCGGCCGATGATTGAAGGCCGCCTGGAAATGGGTGCCGCACAGGGGCGTTCGCGCGCTGTGCTTGAGGAGCACGCTGTTGCCCGCCACCAGGGCCGGCACCACCACATTGACGGCAATCAGCAGGGGGTAGTTCCAGGCCGCTATGTTCAGCACCACCCCCAGCGGCGCACGTTCGATCCGCCGGTGAAAATGGTCCTTGGGCGGCAGTTCTTCCGGCGCCAGCGTGTCTTCGGCAATGGATAGCATGTGCGCGGCACGTTCGAAGAAACCGCCAAACTCGTTGTGGGCCTCACGGATCGGTTTGCCCATCTGGGCGGTGATCTCCGCTGCAATGCGGTCTTGGTGAGATCGAAAATAGTCCAGAGCCGAGCGCACCACGTGGACGCGCTCGGCCAAAGGCACTTCCCGCCAGCTGATGGCCGCCGCTCGGGCCGCCCGTATTTTTTCTTCCAAGCCGGCGATGGTTTCCAAGGCCAGTTCGCGATATACCGTTTGATCGTAGGGGTTGATGACGCTCAGGGACATGCGCGGCGCTCCTTCACGGAAGGGGTTGATGGTCATGATTTCATAGCCTATCCCGCGCTCCGGCGCAATGCAGCCGGGAAGCCACTGTCTTGATTATTCCTTCCATGGCGTCTATGTAGAGAATTTCATCGGATGATCAGCACGGCCCGTCAGGCCTTCGGCACCTCGGACCAGGTGACCGGGAACCGTGGCCAGGATTGCCGTCAAAGGGTGACCGCGATGACCGATTGGTATCTGGTGTTTGTTTACGGGACCTTGAAAAAAGGATTTCCGAACCACGACCACCACATGCGGGAGGCCCGTCTGGTGGGCACCTTTCGCACGCAGGAGCGCTACCGGCTCGTCCTGAACGGCGAGCGCTGTTCGCCCTGCTTGCTGGCGGGCAGTGGATCAGGGCGGCATGTGATCGGTGAGGTGTACGCGGTCGACCGCGCCGGTCTGGCGCGGATGGACCGGCTGGAGCGCACCGATCGGCCGGACGGCTATCGACGCGACCGCATCCGGGTCGATCCCCTGGACGGCCCGCCAAAGAACGGACAGGTGGTATGCGTTTACCTCAAAGACCCCCAATGGGTCCACGACTGGCAATCCGGCATGCTGGAAACCTATACGCCGGAGCTGGCCCGACAGTATCGCCGGCGAACTGACCATCGCATCAGCGGAGAGACGACCCATGAAACCGGAAACGACCCACCAACCTGGCCCGGCTGACCGGGAGATGGCCACCCTGCGCAAAACCATCGATGCCATCGATCATGACATGGTGGCCCTGCTCAAGGAACGGCAGCAGCAGGTCGATCGGGTGGTGGCCCTCAAGCGGTCTCATGGGCTGTCGGTCTACCACCCGGCGCGCGAGGAAAACCTGATCACGGAGAAACGGCGCACGGCCCGGGCCGTCGGCCTGGATCCTGATTTTTTGGAAGATATCTTCCGCCGGATCCTGCGCCAGTCGCGTATGGAGCAAACCGCTCAGCTGTCCCGACGGGGGACGAATCCCGGCGCCCGCATCCTTATTGTGGGCGGCGCCGGCGCCATGGGGCGCTATCTGCACCGCTGGTTCAGCGATGCCGGATACCGGGTCCGAACCCTGGACCGCGAGGACTGGCCAGCCGTGGATCGGCTTTGCGAAGACGTCGACCTGGCCCTCTTGAGCGTTCCCATCGATCGCACCATCGACATCATCGGGCAGCTATCCCCTCACCTGCCGCCCGGCTGCATTCTCAGCGACATCACCAGTATAAAGGCAAGCCCCATGAGCGCCATGCTCAACGCCCACCCCGGGCCGGTGGTGGGCCTGCATCCGCTTTTCGGCCCGGCCACGACTTCCATGGACAAGCAGGTAGTGATCGCCAGCTCCGGTCGCCGGATGCCGGAATGCCAGTGGCTGCTGGATCAGTTCACCGCCTGGGGCGCCATCGTGATGCCCTCCGATCCCGCCGAGCACGACCAGGTCATGGCCGTGGTGCAGGCCCTGCGCCATTTTGCCACCTTCACCTTCGGTAAATTCCTCTTCGAGCGTGACCTGCCCCTGGATCGCACCCTGGAATTTTCCAGCCCCATCTACCGGCTGGAACTGGGCATGGTGGGCCGCCTGTTCGCCCAGGAACCAGGCCTGTATTCGGATATCATCCTGGCCTCGGCGGATCGGCGTCAACTGCTGCGGGACTACCTGGCGTGCCTGAAGGACAGCCTTGCGCTGGTCGAATCAGGAGACAAGGCGGCCTTTGAAGCCCTTTTCCGCAAAATCGCCGCCTGGTTCGACCCTTTCAGCCGGCAGGCCCTGCGGGAGACAACGTACCTCATCGACAAACTCATCGAGCGCTTCTGACGGCTGCCCGAAAGGCCCAATATCGGCGTGGTGCGGCCGCTCCCGTCTCGGCAGCGTACAGGAAGTGCGCCTCGCGCATCGACACTTGCCCGCCTTGAATTTGGACGTTTCCGGCCACCGTCCGGAAATTGTCTTCCCAGGAGCCTTATCGGGGAACGTTTTGCCCC
>JASFFM010000058.1:0-14577 GCA_050124295.1 Desulfobacterales bacterium
GATGGGAAGATGCCGCAAGCCTGGGTAGGGCCGCAGGACATCGATCCGCAAGATCTATGGATCCCGGATTAACCCCCGGGAGCGCCCAACGGCAAGTCTCCCTGCAAGATTGCCCGAGGCGCGCGAAGGGGGCAACCTGAAGGAAGCGAGGCCCAGAGCGCCGCTCTCGCCACGGCCACGCCGGGCGATAAACGCGTCTTGGTTCACCTTGCGCACATGACCGCTCACAGCGTGGTGGTCAAACCGGGTGTTCATCATCTATTCTCCCGCCATGGGGGGCGCTCGCACGCTTATCGGCCTGAGACGGCAGGGCGCCTCCGATCCCGCCCTGAACCCCTTGACATCAGCCGAGGTGGGGAAAGCCTGGCCATTGCAGGGAAGTGTTCTCGAAATAGAGATAATCGCGCTTTGGGGAAAAGCCGCACGGCTACAGGCGTTCAACAGGCACCCTTCGCCAGCCGTCAAGGGCAAGCAAAGGCGTATCGTGATGCCCTTCGGGAAAGAAGCCATCGAATGGGTTTTGTGGCCGGGCAAATAGCGTGGGTGCTGAAGCCCGATCGCAGCCAGATGATCGCCAACTTGTCACGGAGACAACGCCTAAAGCGAACGCTCAATCGGTTTTCACGAAGGTTGCCTCGTTTTAGCGTGGGCATCCGTCATCCAGACCCGCTTGTTTGTAAAGGGTCAGCTCCCACAGCCCCACTTGCGTGTCGTGGCGGATGATCCACTGGGCACGGTCGGCTGTAAGGAACTTGAAATAACGGTGTTGGGGTGACAGCCAGCGATCGACAATCTCAACGACCTCCATTCGGCAGTCACCGATTTGCACGCGGCGAGGGGTTTCTTCTCCGCGATAACCAGCGTAACATTCCACGTGGATCCGCATATCTACCCTTGGACTCGCGAGGTAGGCGCCCTCCGGCGGCCCAGCCAGCCCGGTCGGCGGCTGGCGGAAAGATTGCCCGGACGCATGATTGCCGGGACGCGCCGCCCGTCAATGGGGTTTCCGATAATCACCTTGCATCGTGATCGCATTTGGCCTATCGAATAATGGGCGTGTGCTCCTGAAGTCAAGCCCGGGGGCCGGAACGGTACAAGAGGTGAGCGAATGAGACGTTGGCGGTGCATCGTCTGCGGATATATTCACGATGGCCCCAAACCACCGTACCGATGCCCGATATGTGCCGCGCCCGCCGCCCTTTTTGAGCCCATTCCCTCACCGGAGGCACCCTGACGCAGCGCGCTCTGTCGGAGTCTGCAGGTTTTGCCGCCAAAAGGAAATGGGGGGATGGGACGCCAGGCAAAATGGCTGGGATTAAAAAGGGCGCTGCCCCCGGGTAGTCGATCCGCACGTTTTAGCGGGTTGAGGAGCGATAGGCACGGAGGCGGACGAACTGCCGCAATTCAAGATAATGATAGCGTTTGACCCGGAAGAGTCCAAGACCGTCCTCAATGGCTTGGAACCGATCGTCTTCCGCATCGTAACCAGGCGCAATGGCCAGTACGATTTGATTTCGCCGTCCGGGTCCTGACGATAGTTCGATGCCCTCCCGGCCGCTTAAGCGGATATTGGAGAAAATATGCTCGGCCCCGCAATCGGCCTGTAAATAGGATAGGGCCTTGTCCGCTTGGGTAAAACTGACGACATGGCAGCGGTCATCCAGTCTAAAATGCTCGATCAGAATTTGGCGGATCACCCAGTCATCTTCAAGAAAGAGAATGTGCCAGTTTGGGTATAATGCGACAATATTTTCCATCAGGCCCCCTTCCCAACTCCGTTTCCGGAAATTGGTCAAATCAGCGCCCTAGTGGTTTATTGTACTATCAAACGTAATACCGATTGGCGGGCTGTCCATCAGTTGAGCGAGGGAGCGCCGCGATAAACGGTCTGAATGGTGCAAAATCCATGCGCACTACATATTGGGGTCCATCCATCGGGCATATCAGGATATGCGCCTGCACAAGGTAATCAAATTCCCATTAGGTATTTTATTCTCTAGAAAAGGCCGGGTGGGGCGCCAACCAACCGCCTGGGTATCCATTCGCGGCCCTTCCGGCACGATGCCCGACAGACCATTCGAGCCGGCCGCCCCGCGCCCCAAGAGGCTCGAGGGGCCTCGCGAACGACATGGACAAGGCGAGGGGCCAGCGATACCGGCGGCGAAGATACGATTTTGTGGTTTCCATCCAAGAGTGACGCATGCTATGGAGCATCATTGAATCCACCGCACAAAATGGACGCAGGGCGGCAAGCCAATCGATCCGTTAGATGACTGCCGGTGCGGGCCCGGGGGACTTCCACCGCGAAAGACGACCACCCTTTCGCGGATCGCACCCATCTGCTCCGGGTAAGTTGATTTTCACCGAGGGCCCCATGGATCTTGCAAATAATTTATTGATCACCGGCCCACCCGGCATCGGCAAAAGCACGCTTATTCGAAGGGTTTGTGATGCTTTCGGCGATCGTCCCATGGCGGGCTTTGTAACCCGTGAAATACGCCGTAATGGTGAGCGGCGAGGCTTTGAACTGGTTGGCCTGGACGGTCGCACAGCACTACTGTCGCACGTCGATGTCAAAAGCCCTTTCCGGGTTGGTAAATATGGGGTCGACGTGGGTAAATTGGATCGCTTTTTAAATCATATCCAACTTCTTGAACCTGCAACCGAGCTGGTGGTGATTGACGAAATCGGCAAAATGGAGTGCTTTTCGGCCTTGTTCCGCGAAATGACCCAAGCGGCGTTGGCTTCCGATAAAAAAGTCGTGGCCTCCGTGGCGCACCGCGGGGGGGGCTTTATCGCCGAGGTTAAGGAACGCTGGGATGTTCGTTTACAAACGCTGACCTGGGAAAACCGGGACCACATTCTCCCCGAAATTCTCGCCCATCTGATATGACCCCCGATGCCGTCATGATTGCACCCCACTTCTTCCCGAGCTATCGATCCGCGCGACCCCCAGCGACGGGGTTGCCTGGCCGGCAAAGGGGCAGGACTGGCCAGGCTTTCACGACGGTGGGCCGTTGCTGATGGGCGACCATAACCGGGAGACACGATAATGGCGGGGCATGGGAGGGATGCCTGTTGAGTCTTGCCGCGATTACAAATCGACTGATCCGGGACCTAAAGACGATCCGCTTTGCTGATCCCATTACGCATGTTTACAATCCACTTACATACGCCCGCCAACCCTATGATCGATATCTTGAAAAATATGGCCGCGCACCGGTTGAAATTGTCTTGGTCGGGATGAATCCCGGGCCGTGGGGGATGGCCCAGACGGGGGTTCCTTTTGGCGAGATATCCGCCGTCAAGCAATGGATGGGCATTGAAGCGCCTGTTGACAAACCGGCCCACGAACATCCCAAGCGCCCCGTTCTGGGGTTTGCGTGCACCAAAAGTGAGGTCAGCGGTCGACGTCTGTGGGGCTGGGCCAGGGATCGCTTTGGCACGCCAGAGGCTTTTTTTACCCGCTTTTTCGTGGTCAATTACTGTCCCTTGTTGTTCCTCGAAGGGCCGGGTCGCAATCGCACCCCCGACAAGCTGCCCTTGGCGGAGCGAAAACCCCTGACGGCGGCCTGTGATCGTGCCCTGCACGACACCCTCGTTTTTTTGATGCCGCGATTTGCCGTCGGTATCGGGGCCTTCGCGGCCCAGCGGGTCAAAGCGACCACCGTGGGGATGGACATCACGACGGGACGGATAACCCATCCAAGCCCAGCCAACCCGCGGGCCAATCGCGGTTGGGCCGATTTTATCGAAGAGGAATTTCGCCAGATGGGAATCCGCCTTTGAACGGTTCCCCTCGAATGTCCGATGCCCTCTGGCGTTACCGGGGGGCCTGAACAGCAGCGCCTGGGAAGCGCAACAAACGAAGCGTTTGGGGTGCCCAACACCCGGACGGGCCGGCATGCACCGGTGTTCGTGCACGCTATTGGGGTGAACAAGGGACCATCCCTGATGGCTTTGAGACCGGTCGTCACCGTATGGTTGAAGCCGGATGGATCGGGGCCGATTCGTGCATCAAGGGGGCCTTATTTGATCTCCTCCATGAGCCTCCCCAGTTGCGTTAGATGGGACTGCTCCTCACTCGCCATTTTGATCAGCACGACGCGCGCCGCCTCCGCTGCCGCCCGCTCGGCGGCCCGCTGATACAGATCCATGGCCTGGGCCTCGATGGACATGGCCAGGGAAACGACCTCCAGGGGCGCATTCAAATCGGGCTGGTAACGGGCCAGATATTCCTCCGTGGTCAAGCCGCCCTCGCTTTGGACAGCGACCAGCTGTTTTTCAAAGGTCTGCCGATCGAAGTCCGTTTTGGCCAGACGATTGTATTCGTCTAGCAGACGGTCTTGATGAATCACCTCCATATCGGCAAGCTTTTTAAAAAGCGCCACCGTCTTTACGTCATCGGCGATCCCGGCCATCGAACGATAAAAATCACGCAGTCCCGCTTCCAGGGAATAGGCCACCAGCAGTGTTTCCAGGGGCGACTCCTGGCCGGAGAAAAGATCCAATCCGAGATCTTCGCTTCCGATCGCTTTTTTCTGCCCCCAGGCCTTTATCCCCCCGGTTAGGTTGTAGACTTCCTCAAAACCCCGGCTGGCCAACATTTGCGCTGCGACCCGGCTGCGACCGCCAATGGCGCAGTAAACAATCGTGGGTTTCGCGGCATCGAGTTCGGCGAGGCGTTGATTGAGCTCAGGCAGCGGAATCAGCTTGGCCCCGGGTAGATGTTCCGATTCGTATTCCCCGGGTTGGCGTACGTCCAACAAGGTGTAGATGCCCGAAGTGCGGCGGCGCATAAAATCATCGGCTTGCCGGGCATCGAGGGATTGAATCGGTGTTAAAAATTGTTTCCAGCGCATATTGCCTCCATTTTCTGCATGGCTGTCGATGATCAATCGGGATCCATCAACTTTTCCAGGATGTCACGACTGCGCAGGAGATCGTCCCTATCCGGGGTAAATATCTCCAGGGTCATGGTGTCGTTGTAGTGGATTTGCGCCAGGGCTTTCATCAGAACCCTGAAATCGATCCCCCCGCCGCCCACCGGCAGATGATCGTCACGCCGGCCAAAATTGTCACTGATATGGATATGCTGGATCCGCTGATCGAATCGACGAATAAATTCGAGGATGCGGTCCATACCCCGGCCGTCGATGAAGGCATGGCCGATATCCAGCGTCATGGCCAGATGTGGCCAGCGCGCGAAGACGGCCGCAAAGTCGTCCGGCGTGGTAAATGGGGTCAGGTGATGGAAGAGATTTTCCAGACATAACCGACACCCGCTTTCTTTTGCCAATCGTGCCGCCGCATCCAGACTCTCGATGGCATATCGACGGGAGCGTTCCGGCATGTTGCGCCCCATGCCGCCGACGAAACTGGGATGCAAGACAATTTTGCGGGCACCGAGCTCCGTCGCCACGGTAAGGGATTGCATCAGCTCACGGCGGGAGGCCTCACGAATGCTGTCCGTCAGATCCGCCGTGTGGATGAAGGTCGGTAAATGACAAACCAACGACAAGCCGTACCGGTCCAGTGCCGCCTGGAGATCCTCACGCTGGGTACGCAGCCGGCTAAAGTGCGCTTCCGGCGGATCCATGGCCAATTCAAAAAAATCGAACCCCATGGCGCCAATGGCATGGATCTCATCGAGCACCGGTCGGATCGGAAAATTCATGGCCCCATAGCGCATGGGTGAAATGCCCCTTTTTTGATCATATCCCCAACCACGGCCTGGAATGGATTTAACCATCAAAGCCGGTGGACACTGCCGGCAAGCGATTGCATTCCTTCGGCGTCCTAACGTGAAGGACTACTAAGGCCTTCCAGTGAGGTAGTCAACCGCCAGACGTTTCTCAATAAAGGGCCCCTGGAGGGTATCGGGCGGCACGAAACCAAACACACGATGGAGAAAGGCCATCGTGATGCGGTAGGTCACTCCCCAGAGAATATCGTCGCCTGCCGCGGATGGGTCGCGAAAGGCCGGAAAATCTCGGATATCCTCACCCGAACTTGACTTATCGTGGGCGACCATCTGCAGACGTAGCCTGACGTAACCTGCCGGAGAGAGCAATTCGCTGATCGGAATCCGAACGATCCGCGCCACTTCCCAATTGGGAAAAAACCGGCGTTGTCGCTTGACCCAGCCCACCAGGGGGTAGACGATTTTGTTGAACATCACCAGCTGCTCGGGGGGCAACATCCCCTGGAAACGCACCCCCAAGGGATTCAAGCGCATTTCTTCCATCGCTTCCCGCAGAGCGGTGGCCAGCAGCAGGCTCAAGCGCGATATGCTCCAGGGCGCGTGCTGGCGCCACCAGCGGTAATAGCCCCATTGCCGCAAAGGCGTTCCCGGAAAATGCAGCAGACCTGCCGTTAGACGATCGAACTTAGGGATGATGCCCCCCCCGGGGCAGCAGATGTCACCGGGCTGGCGCACCTTTAGGGAGCGTTTGTTCAAAATAAGGCATGGCACCGGAGGATGACCGGGTTTTGCCGACTGGGGCCCGATTAGCAGGAGCACGACCGACAACCCCTGATCGATGGGGTGATCGTCGATCCATAACGGCTGCGGGTTGGCTCCCAGCTGCAGGGCGCATTCGATTTGCCGCTGCAGGGCGGCCGGATCGCCCAGAAGACCGGACCGTTGCCGTGTTTCATAAGGAAGTGTCATGGGAGGTTTATTTCGGCCGATCGTCGCCAGCGACCGGCTGACGAAAGGGCTCCTCGTGGTTGTTGGGCGCGATGCCTACCGCGCGGGAGCATTGGTTTGATGCATTGACTTGGAGGCCCTGGCTGAGCCCTCATTTTGTCGCCCGGCAGACCTTAACGGCCGGAGCGACAAACCAACAAAATGGCATTGCCGTTGATAGGCCGCGGTCAACGGAGCAACGATCGCCAGATGGATTATGATATGCTTCGGATATCGATTTGTCACCTGTCAACTTGCCTTGCCGCCCCCTGGCCTTGCGATCGGTCGCGCGCTCCCTGACGGAGCCCGTGTGGCCATCGATCTGAGGATGAGCGACCTTGCGGATCTTGGCATCGGCCCCTGCGCACCAGGCCGTTGCCGTCCCAAGGCCTGAAATGCTCTTCTGATGATCGCCATCGCCGTGCACGATTTGGTTGCCTCCCCTCGGCGACCACCGGCGGTCAGGGGATCAATGCTTTGGAAGACCATCGATTTCCTTGTTAACAATAACAGCACTAAAAAATACCTGAGACCGGCCGGTATTTTTTGCTGACCTATCTGCTTCCCCCTTAAACTTGGTCGCCACGTCGCCCAAAGGTGCCCGAACACGCCCTAGAATTATTCAGGCCGCCCTTCAGCTGTTTTCGGTTTAAAGATTATGGCAACACCCCGATCAGCGCCATCCTCGACGCCACCCAACCCACCAAAGGCGGACGCTAGGATCATTTTCAAAACAAGCTTCGCACCCAAAAAATACCCTGGTCTTCTTGGATGGGGGAAAACCGTGGGGCCTTTGAACATTTGTTGGCTTCCCGCATTCGCTGCATGTCCCGCAGTGTCCTCCAGGAAATCTTGAAGGTCGCCCCTCAGCCGGGAATGGTCTCTCTGGCCGGCGGGATTCCGGCGCCGTCCAGCTTTCCCCTGGATCGGATGGAAGCGATATGGGGGCGCGTTTGGCAAACGTACGCTGATCAGGCGCTCCCGAAGAGTCTGACCAAGGGGTTTCTGCCGATACGCCAGGCCCTGACGCGCCACCTGGCCGCACGCGGGATTCAGGCTTATCCTGATGGCCAGCGGGTTCCAGGGCGTACGGGGTGCGATGGGGAAAATAGTCATCTCCGCGGGGGACAAGGCCGGAGTGGAATCACCAACCTATCGGGCGTGTTGCAAGCTTTTGCGTCCTGCGGGCCAGGTTACATTGCCTTGGATCGTAAGGACGAAGGCCTGATCCCGGATGTGTTGGCGCGGGTACTGACTGGGGGCAGACTTAAATTCATCTACCTTGTACCCACCTACCAAAATCCCTCCGGACGCACCCTGCCGCTCGATCGACGGCAGGCGGTGGCCGCGCTGTTAAAACGATACCGTGCGCTTCTGATCGAAGGCAACCCCTACGGAGGGCTGCGATGGGGAGGCCGGGCGCGGCCCCCGATCAAATCCCTCGCGACGGAGCGTATGGTTTATGTGGGCACGCTTTCGAAGCTCTTTGCGCCGGGGCTGCGCATCGGCGATGGCATTGCGCCGGAGGCCATCCGCAAAAAGTTGGTGATTGTCAAACAGGGCCCCGATTTACAGACCAGCACCTTCAATCAGGCCCTGGCCGCCGAATACCTGCCCGGCGGTCATCGGCAGCGCCACCAGCCTTGCGTTCTGGCGCTGTATGGCCCCCGGGGGAGGGCCATGCGCAATTCACTGGAGTGGCATTTCCCGGCCGAATTTCACTGGTCACGGCCCGAAGGTGGCATGCGCGTGTGGGTCCAAGGGCCGGAAAGGCTTGATATGGATGAGGTCCATCAAGACGCGGTCGCCCGTCAAACGGTTTTTGTCCCGGGCCATTTATTTTGCCCAGGCGGGGGCGGCCGGAGCACCAGGCGACCTCATTTCACCTTGCCCGGCCCGGATGATATCAGGCGCGTGGTTAAAACACTGGCCGAGATTATCCGCGACCATTCCCCCCGGCCGCATCGCGATGGCATCCGGCCTCTCAAGGAGGCCGGGTTCGCGACAATATCGCCGGGGACAACTCAACCTATCCGGGAAACACGCTATCAAGGTGCCGCAAAGGGCAGCAAAATGCGTCCTGTACTGGCATCTAGATTTTTCAAGGCCTGACGAAGCCCCACGCGCGCCAATGCCAGGCGGCCTTGGGCCTGGTTCAGGTTTCGCTGGGCCTCGTTCAGTCGCACGAGCGAGGCCTGGCCGGCCTGGTACTCTTTATCCACCAGATCCCGATTCTCCAGCACCAGAACGGCGTTTCGACGTTGCAACTCGAGTTCAAACTGGGCGCTGCGGACATTGGCCACCGCCCGCTGAACATCGGCGGAGGCGTTAATCTTGGATGCAAGGAGGTTTTCCTGCGCTTCGCGCTGCAGATATTTGGCCTCGGCCAGAAAGGCCCGCCGCTCCCCACCGGAATAGAGTCGATAGGTCAAAAAGAGACCGACGGTATTGCCGAAATCATCCCTTCCGAAACGCGCCGAGTTATCCCGTTCACCGTCCAAGGAACCCGATAGCAACAAAGACGGATAGAAACGCGAGCGGGCGATACCAACCCCCGCCTCGGTCTGCTTGAGGATCGATTCGGTCTGCCGGATATCCGGCCGATTGAGCAGGGCATAGTCCAGGTGCACGGCCGGGTCCGGGGGGATCAATTCCTGCGCCGTGGCTTCCTCCAGGACGGCCAGGTCGAGTCCCGGTGGCAGGAAGGCATCCGGGACGCCCATAAGCGCCGCCAGGCCCACCAGAGATACTTCGTATTCCCGGGTAAAATCGTTGCGCGCCGAACGCGCGGCATTGACCTGGACCTCGAAATTCAGCACATCGCTGAGCGAACCGGTGCCCACCCGATAACGCGCCTCGGCCTCTTCCAGCTGCCGCCGATTGAAGGCCTCGTCGGCATCGGCGATGGAGATGTTCTTGCGCGCCAGTTGGGCGATGTAATAGCTGTCGGCCACCGATGAAAGCAAAAGTCGTCGCGATTCAATCAGGGCCGCCTGGCTGGCATCTTCGCCGAATTCGGCCAGGGCATTGTCAAAATGCCGCCGAAAACCGTCAAACACAGTCCAGCTGGCCACCAGTCCGGCGCGGTAAACGTTTCTGGGGTTATCCAGCGAAAACCTTGAATTGATCAGTCCGAATTGATCGCGCTGGGCGTCTTCCAAGCGATTGGAGAGGTCCACCCGCGCAGCCGAACCATCCGCGTCAAGGGTCGGCCAATAGGCCGCCTCGGCCTGCCGGACGCGTTCACTGGCCTGCTTGACCCGCTCGGCGGCTGCGGCCAGGGTCGGACTGTTTTGCAAGGCGATACGCTGGGCCGTTTCCAGATTCAGCACGTTCAAGCTCTTAAGCAGGGCCGGATCCATGCTTTGCGCTGCGGGCGGATCCATCTCCGCAGCGCTTTCCAGCGCGGAGAAGGACAGAACCAAAGAGATGATCAACCATTTAATCATGTAAGTACGCATAAGGCCTCAACATTTGATCGGTTTCGGGTTCGTCGCCAAGGACCGGGATCAATTTAGCGGCAGGGCCATCCCGGCATCGATTGACGGTGCTTCCGTTGGCCGACGATGCCGTGCCGGTTCCACCTGTTCACGGGAGGGCCACACCTTGTGCCGCCAACGGTAGTGAAGGCGCCGCAAATCGTTCAATATCACCAGCAGGTTGGGAATCAGCACCAGGGTCAGCACGGTCGCGAAAGCAACGCCGGCGGCCAATGCCAGTGCCATGGGAATGAGAAATTTAGCCTGTAAATCCGTTTCCAGAATCATGGGGGCCAGGCCGCCCACCGTACTGAAAGAGGTCAGCATAATCGCCCGAAAGCGTCGCCGGCCGCCGTGAAGAAGGGCATCGAAAAAGGGCATCCCCTCGGCGATATTTTCATTGACCCGTTCGATCAGCACGATCGCATCGTTCACCACCACCCCGGTAAGGGCCACCATACCGAAAATACTCATCAGGGAAAGTTCATAACCCAAAAAGAAATGCCCCACAACCGCTCCGATCATACCGAACGGCACGGCAAACAGAATCACGAAAGGCTGTGCGTAGGAGCGGAAGATGGTGGCCACGATGATAAATATTCCCAACACCGCTAGAGGGAAACCGACTTTGAGGCTGCCGAAGGATTCCCCCATCTTTTTTTTTTCACCTTTCTGGGCAACCAGCAGTCCAGGATATTTACGCTCCAACCGAGGGAAAAAAGCCGCATCCAACTGGTCAAAGATCTCATTGGCGTTGGCCTTGTTGGTATCGACATCGGCACTCACCGCCACACGCCGCATGCCGTCCGTGCGGGTAATGGTTGAGTACCCCGGGACAAACTGTACGTCCGCTACCGACAGCAGGGGCACCTCCCGGCCCTCGCGGGTACGGATACGCATATTTTCAATATCGGAAATCCGCCGCCGCTCATCTGAGGTATAGCGCACCTTGACACGAATATCGTCCCGCCCGCGCTGCAGACGCAGGGCTTCGTCACCAAAAAAACCTGCATACACCTGTTGGGCCAAATCGTCCACCGTGAGACCCAACGCCCGGGCTTCCGGCTTGAGGGTAAGACGCATTTCGTTTTTGCCGGGTGAGAAATCGGACCGGATTTGAAAGACACCGTCAAATTTACGCAGTTGGTGCATCAATTCTTGGGCGGCCACCAGGATTTCCGGCATCGCGTGGCCTTGGACCCATATTTCGATGGGCGCCCCGGGAGGCCCGGCCTCCATGCCGGCAAAGGTCAGAGATTTGATGCCAGGAATGGTGCCGATGGTCTTTTCCCAGGCCACCATCAGATCACGCGAGTGGGTGCCGCGCGCCTCTGATTCCAGCAGGATCGCCTGCACGGCGCCATACTGCGGACCATTTTGAGGCCTGTCATCCAGGGTCTGCCCCACCATGGCCAAGCGGTGTTTCACCAGGGGCGCACCGCTCTTGGTTGGAAACTGCCGCTCCAATTCCGCCAGGGCATCCTCGATTTGATGGACCGCCCGACGGGTCACTTCAGGCGGTGTACCATTGGGGTATTCCACGGTCGCGGTCATCACGAACCCGTCCAATTCGGGAAACACTTCGAATTTCAATATGCCCCCCATGAGGAGACCCAGCGCGATCATCAGGACACTGATGGCGGTGCACAAGGATACGTAGCGCCAGTTGAGGGACAGTTTTAAAAAGGGAATATACATTCGTTCGACAAACCATTCCATCCCCCGGCTGGTGGTACGCTGAACCACTTCCAGGCGCTGAAAAAGGCGGTCCGAACCGGTCGGTGGGCGATGGGGATCGGGCAGGTGGCTGAGGTGTGCCGGCAGCAGAAAAAGACATTCCACCAGGGAAACCGCCAGGCAGGCGATCACGACCATGGGCAGGATGGCAATGAACTTTCCCATGATCCCACTGACATAGGCCAGGGGTAAGAAAGCGACCACCGTGGTGATCACGGCCGCCACCACCGGAAGCCCCACCTCGCTGACACCGTCCACGGCCGCCTGGAGGGGCCCTTTGCCGGCCTTGCGGTGGTAGTAGATGGCCTCGCCGACAATGATGGCGTCATCCACCACGATGCCCAGAACCATGATAAAGCCGAACAGCGATACCATGTTGATGGTCCCCCCGATGGCCCATAGAATCGCCAGGGCGCCGGCGATGGAGACGGGGATACCCATGCCCCCCCAGAAGCTGAGACGGACATTCAAAAACATCCATAGCAGCAGGAAAACGATGATCAACCCAATGATGCCGTTTTTCAGCAGGAGGTTGATGCGATCCCGCAGCATATCGGTATTGTCGAAAAGCACTTTGAGATCAGCCCCCGGCGGAATCTGCTGCGCTTTGCGCTCGACGTAGCCGTGGACCGCCTCTGAGATAACCAGGGCATCTTCTTCCTTGGTCTTGTAAACAATCAAAATGGCGGCCGGTGCGCCATTGACCGTGGCCTGGATAGGATCCTCGGTAAAGCCGTCTACGATGCGCGCCAGGCGATCGAGGGTGATGATCTCGCCCTCGGGCTTGGCCATAACGATGATCGAGGCCAGCTCCTTGCCGGTATATTTGCGCCCCATGGTGCGCACCCGAATTTCCTCGCCCGCGGTGCGAATCGTCCCGCCGGCCAGGTTGAGATTGCTGCGGCGCACGGCTGCCGTCACCTGGTCGAAACGCAGCCCGTATTCCCGGAGGCGTTGTTCGCTGACCTCGATGGCAATTTCATACTCCCGGGTGCCGAAGATCCCCACCTGGGAAAGTTCAGGCAGTTGCTGCAGATCATCTTTGATTTCCTCGACCCATTCCTTGAGCCGCCGTTCGTTCATGTCACCCGACAGATAAAGCAGCATGACGGGATCTTTAAGCAACATTTCACTGACCACCGGCTCTTCAGCGTTCTCGGGAAAGGTCGAAACGGCGTCCACCTTGCTGCGAACATCCGCCAACACCTTGGCCACATCGTAGTCCTCGTTGACTTCAATGATGACCGAGGCCACATTTTCGCGCGAGTTGGTGGTGGTTTGCTTGATGCCTTCCAGAGATTCGAGGGCTTCTTCGATTTTACGGCTGATGCCCTCTTCCACCTCCTCCGGATCCGCCCCGGGATAGGGTACCGAAATGGTGATCATATCGAGTGAAAATTCAGGGAATGTTTCACGGATCATGGACCAGGCGGCCATGCCGCCGGCAAAAAAAACCATGACCAAAACGATATTGGCAAAGACCGTATTGCGTGCAAACGCTGCCAGAAGCGACTTCATCATAGACCTATTTGAGGCGATTGAATGCGAATGGGTTTATAGGGCCTTCGGAAACGAATCAGGAAGTCTTGTCCGCAGGCGTGGGGGCTGCGGTATCCCCAGGGCCGATCTTCACCAGGGTATTTTCAAGCGGGTTCACCAGACGCGTCACAATGACCTGCTCGCCGGGCTGCAATCCGCCGGATATAAATGCTTTTTCGCCTTGAATACGCATCACCTGGACGTCGACGGTCTTGAGTCGGTTGTTGCGAACCACATAAACCGTATCTTCGAAGCTGACGGCCCAGCGTGGCAGGGCAACGACCTGCGACATGGTTTTGCCAGGAATTTCTACAAGGCAGAACATCCCTTCCACCAGCGGAATCTGCTTGGGCACCCCGGAAACCGCCTGGGCCGCAGCGATGCGCACCGCCACGGTCAGCGTTCGGGTTTGCTTGTTGAATTCCACCACCCGATGAAGATTCCCCTGCCAGTACTGACCGTCCAGGGACTCGGTCCACTTGATCCGGCAAACCACTGGCTCCAACTCGCCAAACCAAGCCGAACTTGAGGGCCGTGATGCCGCCTGGAAGCGCAGCCACTGACGGGCATCGCGACTGTCGATGGGAACATGAATTTCAATCGTGGAATCATCCGCCAGGGTGACCGCGGGGGAGCCTGCCATGATATATTGGCCCTGCTCGACGGATTTACTGCTTACCCGACCCTTGAAGGGGGCCACAATGACACAGCGCTCCAGGCGGGTGGCGGCGATTGTCAATCGCGCTTGCGCCGCCTTGAGGCTGTTTTGGGCCTCACGAATCTGTATGGGAACAAGGGTTACGGCCTGGGCCATCTGGTCGGCTTGATCACGCGCCGTGTTGGCCGCTCGCTCGGCGGCATCCACACCAGAGCGCGTACCCACACGATCCGTTTCAAACAAGCTTTTCAAACGCTCATATTCGGCTTCCGCCAAGCGCTGGCTGCGCCGCAGGGTTTTGAGACGCCCCTTGTCGATGGCGGCCTGCTTTTGCAACCGCAAGATGGTATTCTGCCACTGGCGGACTTGGGCCTCCGCCTCACTGTGATCAGCGCGGTAATCCCTATCGTCGATCCGCAAAAGCACTTCGTCCTTCATAATGATTCCCCCAGGTTCCAGCTGGGGATGGATCT
>JASFFM010000059.1:0-14530 GCA_050124295.1 Desulfobacterales bacterium
TGAATCCATTACATATCCGGCGGCATTTGCCGCCGGGCTACTTTCTTTTTTTTCGCCATGTATATTGCCCCTGATACCGGCTTACTTCACTTTTGTTACCGGTTACTCGCTGGAGGAACTGACCGGCGAGATGCGCAGCGGCATCCGCCGCAAGGTGATAGTGGCCACACTGGCATTCGGGTTAGGGTTTTCTCTGATTTTTATCCTGATGGGCGCCTCGGCCTCATTTATGGGAGGGCTTGCGGCCCGGTATCACCAAATCATTCGCGTCATCGGCGGCCTTCTGATCATGGTTTTGGGGATTCACCTGACAGGGCTCTTGCGAATGCGATTTCTCGAAGTGGAAAAGCGGGTTCAACTTCGGGAAAAGCCGACCCACATTATGGGCACGGTTTTGGTGGGGATGGCCTTCGGGGCGGGCTGGAGTCCCTGCATCGGTCCCATGCTGGGTTCCATCTTAATTCTGGCGGGCAGCGAGGAATCGGTGTTGGAGGGGGTCGTTTTGCTGACGGTCTTTTCGGCCGGGCTGTGGATACCTTTTATCATCATGTCGGTATTCATCGACCTGATGCTTGGATTTCTCAAGCGCGCACGACGGATAACGAAATTTGTCAATATAGCGGCCGGTACACTGCTGATCGGACTGGGCCTCGCACTGGTCTTTGATCGCTTCGGTATATTCTGGTCGCTGATTGCACCGGCGGCCGGATGATGATAACTTTCCGCCTTATAGACGGAACAATCCTATCGCAGAGGTGTGAGCCATGAAAAAACCATTAATTTTAGTATCCGTTTTGATCATTATGTTCTGCTTGTCTGGCAGCGTGGTACTGGCTGGGAAAAAAGGTCAGAAGACCAACCGCATCAAATGGCTCGATTACAAGCAGGGTATGTTGTTGGCTGAGAAACAAAACAAGCGGGTCTATTTACACTTCTACACGGATTGGTGCAATTATTGCGATGAAATGGAAAAAACCACCCTCCGAAATCCTGCCGTTGTCAAACTGATTAACGAAGGCTTCGTCGCTATTCGCGTGAACACTGGTAAAGATAAAAAAGTGGCCAGCAGGTACAATGTCCGTCCCGTCCCGGACAATTGGTTCCTTTCTGCCGACGGCAAAAAGCTGCGCAATTTTCTTGGCTACTACGAGGCGGATCAGTTCGTCACCGTGCTGCGATATGTAAACGAGAAACTCTAAATGACGGCTGAGAAATGTTTGCTTGAGCAACGTTTCTCGACACCTGGACGTTCAAATCAAAAGGGATGCCCGGCCCTTCGGCCGGCCATCCCTTTTTGTGTGGCTTACGGACGTCAGCGCGACAAGCGGTCCAGATAACGACGCATGAGACGGATCAAAATCGATCCGATGACCCCAAGCCCTAAAATCACGAGAACCAGGGGCACCCATACATAGCCAGCAAACGAGGGCGTTTCCAAGGCTTCATCAATCCCGGCAAAGCCGAACAGAATGACCACCAGCAAAAATCCGATCAAGATCCAGCAGGTGCGTCCTGAATCGTACCAGGGGATAATGGCTTTGCGGAAAACCGGATTCTTGTCTTGACTCATCAGACCAATGCTCATCTTGACGTATGGGTAGGTTAGCATTAACAGTTAGGCCAGCAACTGACACAAAACCCATAAAAATGCAAGCTAAGGAGCACATGGTCAATGATGCCGACCGTTCGGAAGACCATTATGACTTTCAGGATTTGCGCTATCCTGCCGGCTTTAATTTTCGTTTCGAGCTGTACTACCGTGCCTAAACAAACGACCATCGATAGCGCCGCTGAAACATTTCCGATCGGAACCATCCTCTCTGGCCCTTCCGGCCAGTTGGTCAGTTTCGATGAGCTGGTCCGGGATCTTGCCACGGTTCGGGTGGTTTATGTGGGCGAAGTTCACGACAACCAAGACCACCACCTTATCCAGACCCGCCTGATTGAGGCCCTTTACCAGCAGCATCCTGATCTGACGGTGGGTATGGAAATGTTTGACCATCGCTACGACCCAGTCTTGGCGCGCTGGAGCGCTGGGGAACTGGACCGCGAGGCATTTATTCAAAAGACCCACTGGTATGCCCGTGGCGCAGGTTGGGGATTTGATTTTGATCTATATGCCCCCATATTCGAGACGATAAAGGATAAAGGCATTCCGTTGGTGGGGTTAAACGTTCCCTTTGGCATCCAGTCCAAAATCCGTGCCGGCGGAATTGAAAATCTTTTGCCCGAAGAACGTCTTTGGGTCGCCTCTGAAGTCGATACCGGCAACGAAGCGCACCGAGCCTATTTGGAGGCGGTCTTCAATGCACACAGCCACCACCAAGGTAGTTCGTTCGAATATTTCTACGAGGTTCAGTGTGCCTGGGAAGATACCATGGCCGAATCCATTGCCCGTAAACTGACCTCCGGTCCCATGATCGTCGTGATCGGCAATGGCCATATCCAATACAAATACGGCGTGCCCAACCGGGCCTTCCATCGTAACCAAGCCCCCTTCCGGACGGTCTACCTGGCCCCGGTTGGTGCGACAGTGGATCTGAAGCTGGCGGATTACATCTGGGTGACACCATAATATCAGTTGCCCGCTGTTTTGACTTGCTATCACAATATAGCGTAATTTAGCATTGACATTATACTACATGTTGTGTAATTGCCTGTTCAGGCATCCAATATCTATTCATCCCGGCTACGCTTTCCCATATTGATTGTGTGCTTTCCGGCGGACGGCAGCGACAGTCGACGTTGACACTGTCCACAGCGGATGGACTGTTGACGGTGGCGTTCGTATGCACATCGGCAGTGGTGTCGATGTCACCGGAGCAGCACAAACTGAATTTTGTAAACCAGTGGAGCGCATGATTATGTTTGATACCATTCAGAAGCGGGACGGCCGCGTGCTGGAATTTGATTCCTCCCAGATCACCCGTGCCATCACCAAAGCGGGCGAAGCCACGGGCGAGTTTGGTCCCCGGGAGGCGCGCAAGCTCACCCTGCGGGTTTTGACCTTGGCCCACGAGCTTCGCCTGGGAAGGCAGCCCACGGTGGAGGCCATCCAGGATATCGTCGAACGGGTGCTGTTGGACTCGCCTTTCTACCGGTCCGCCAAAGCTTACATTCTCTATCGCGAGCAGCATGCCCAGCTCAGACAGATGGCCACCAAGGCCAATATTGACCTCGTCGAGCACTATATCCGCAAGCTGGACTGGAAGGTTAAGGAAAACAGCAATATGTCCTACTCCCTCCAGGGACTCAACAATTACATCTCATCTGATGTAACGACAGAATACTGGCTTAACCGCATCTATCCCCCGGAGATTCGGCAGGCCCATCGCGAGGGTGATCTTCACATTCACGACCTGAGTCTGCTCTCGGTCTATTGCGTGGGATGGGATCTGAAAGACCTGCTGCTCCAGGGTTTCCGCGGGGTGGCGGGAAAAGTGGACAGCGCCCCCCCCAAACACCTGCGATCCGCCCTGGGGCAGATTGTCAATTTTTTCTATACCCTGCAGGGGGAGGCGGCCGGAGCCCAGGCCCTGTCCAATTTCGATACCCTGCTGGCCCCTTTTGTGCGCTACGACGGGCTGGATTACCGGGAGGTAAAACAGGCCCTGCAGGAATTCGTTTTCAATATCAATATTCCGACCCGGGTTGGGTTCCAAACGCCCTTCACCAATATCACCATGGACCTTTATGTGCCCTCTATCCTGCAGAGCCACCCCGTCATCGTGGGGGGGGCATTCCGCTCTGAAACCTATGCGGATTTCCAGGCAGAGATGAACCTTATCAACCGTGCTTTTGCCGACGTAATGATGGAAGGCGATGCCCGCGGCCGCGTCTTCACCTTTCCCATTCCGACCTATAACATCACCGAAGGGTTTGACTGGGACAACCCAAACCTGGATCCCATCTGGAAGATGACCGGTAAATACGGGATTCCCTATTTTTCCAATTTCGTCAATTCGGACATGTCGCCGGATGACGCCCGTTCCATGTGCTGCCGACTGCGGTTGGACAACCGGGAACTCCGTAAACGAGGCGGCGGACTTTTCGGGGCCAATCCCCTCACCGGTTCCATCGGTGTGGTCACGATCAATTTGCCCCGCATCGGTTACCAGGCCGCCGACACCTCCCAATTCTTCGCGCAGCTTGATCGGCAGGTTGCTCTAGCCCGGGACAGCCTGGTGATCAAGCGCAAGATTCTGGAACAATTTACCGCTAAGAATCTCTACCCTTACACCAAATTCTACTTGCGAGACGTCAAAAGCGGTTCTGGATTATACTGGAAAAACCATTTTGCCACGATCGGCATCGTCGGCATGAACGAGGCCTGCCTGAATTTTCTGGGAGAAGATATCGGCAGTCCCGTCGGACGTGGATTCGCGCTCAGGGTGATGGATCACCTGCGTGAATTGATGGCCGACCTGCAGGAGGAAACTGGCGATCTCTTCAATCTGGAAGCCACGCCGGCCGAAGGGACCTCCTACCGTCTCTGCCGTCTGGACAAAAAGAAGACCCCGGACATCCGCTGCGCCAACGAAGATGCTTACCAGCAGGGGGGCGTGCCCTATTACACCAATTCGACCCAACTGCCGGTCAACTATACCGACGATCTATTCGACACCCTGATCCACCAGGACGATCTCCAGGCCAAATACACCGGCGGCACAGTCCAGCATCTTTTTCTGGGCGAAATGGTTGACGATATCGGCACGGTTAAAAGCCTGGTCCGGAAAGTATCACACCAGTTTCGCCTGCCCTATTTTACGCTGACGCCGACCTTTAGTGTGTGCCCTTCCCACGGTTATTTGAAAGGAGAGCAGCCGGAATGCCCTGACTGCCGGCAAGCCACCGAAGTCTATTCGCGGATTGTGGGTTATCTTCGGCCGGTTCAGCAATGGAACGAGGGCAAGCAGGCCGAATACCGCAACCGGCGGCCGTTCGATTGGGAACTAACGCCAAGAACGTACCAACCGGTCAATGCGCTGTCCCCGATCGTGCAGCCAACCGCCCGGGCCGTCAAAGCGGCGGCATTGTAAAGGGTGTCCGAATGCCATGGTGAAAATTGGCGGATTGCAAAAAGTCTCCCTGATCGACTACCCAGGCCGGCTGAGTGCCGTGATTTTCCTGAGCGGTTGCAACTTCCATTGCCCCTACTGCCACAATCCCGATCTGGCCCGGGATCTACCCCGCAACAGGGTGTCGGAAAAGGATCTGATGGGCTATCTTGACGTCCGGCGGAGCCTATTGGATGGCGTGGTCGTTTCCGGGGGGGAGCCGACGCTTCAGGAGGGCCTGGCGGATTTGTGCCGGGCCGTCAAAGCCCGCGGTTATGGCCTCAAACTGGATACCAACGGCAGCCGGCCGGAGGTCTTGCAGGCTTTGATCCGGGACGGCCTGGTGGATTATCTGGCCATGGATGTCAAAACCGATCCGGACGAATATGCCCCCTCGCTATGCCCCCGGAACCCGGGGGATGCGATTCGCGCCAGTATCGAGTTGATCATGGCCTCGGGGCTGCCATACGAGTTTCGGACCACCTGTTTTCGCCCGCTTGTGGACAGCAAGACCATCGGACGTATTGCGGGGTCCATAAAAGGGGCCAGGGTCTTTGCAATTCAGAAATTTTGTGCTAAGAAAACCCTCGATCCTGATGCAGGATCCTCAAGGAACACTAGTTTTGACGACAACGCGTTATTGCAACTAAAAGCGATAGCAGAACCGATGGTTGAACGCTGTCTCGTGCGATGAAGTAGCTCCTGCGCTCCCTAATCGGAACCGTCTTCTCCCTGTTCTTCTCAAGCGAACCGTTTTCGTCAATGACAAACGGCCCGGCGGGTAACCCCGCCGGGCCGTTCCTCTTTGGGTCCGCCAGTGAATCATTATCCGCCTGGAGCGGTTTGCATCAAGCCGCGCAATGCCCACATACCTAATCACGCGCCACTTCCGCGACGATACGGCGCCATGTCCGGCCGCATGATCTAATCCGCTGAGAGGAGTAAAAAATGGCAGCAAAAAGGGGCCGCAAGGTGCGTCTTCAAATGCACCTTGCGGCCCCTTTTACCCCTGAAGTTCTATTCCGCCAGCAAGATTCTATAAAAAAGGTTTGCGCGCCTAGATCTTGCCCCTTTCTAACCGCATTTGGTGAAACCGCAGAAATGACAGGTCATACAGCCTTCCTCGAAGCTGATGGTCTGATTGCATTCCGGGCATTTTTCACCGAGTAGGCTTTTGGTGTGCGACCCTGACGCGGTGTTTTCCGCACTCAACAGGTAGCGTTTCTCGAGAATTCTGGCGATGGCATCCGGGATCGAGAGCACCAGGCCGCCGGGCTGGAAGACAGGGTACTCGCCGCCGATGCCCTTGAGCTGTTTTACAATGTCACCCACCTTGACCCCGGAGCGCAGGGCCAGCGATACCAAACGACCGACAGCTTCCGCCTTGGCGGCGGTGGAGCGACCGGATTTGCCGATGGTGGCGAAGACCTCGAAGGGTCGCCCTTCATATTCGGTGACCGTGACATAGAGGTGTCCCATGCCGGTTTTCATCCTTGTGGTAAAGCCTTCTAAGGTTTCCGGGCGCTCTTTGACGGCGCGCATAAAGCGGGCGCCGGGATCGTCCTGTTTGTTGAAGGCCAAGACCTGGTTTTCTTTGCTGCCGTCACGGTAAATGGTAACCCCTTTGCATTCCAGATCGTAAGCCAAATCGTAAATTTTCTGAACATCCTGCACCGTAGCGTCACGCGGCAGGTTGACGGTCTTGGAAACGGCATTGTCGGTATATTTTTGAAAGGCCGCCTGCATGCGGATATGCCACTCCGGGGAAACATCGTGGGCGGTCACGAAAATTTTGCGAACTTCCTGCGGGATCTCCTCGATATCCCGGATGGTTCCGCATTGCGCGACCTTGGTCATCAATGCTTCGGAGTAAAATCCATGTGCCTTGGCGACGGCTTCAAAAACCGGGTTGACTTCCATAAGCTGGTCGTTGTCCATGACCGTGCGCACGAAACTGAGGGCAAATAGGGGTTCGATACCACTGGAGCAATTGGCGATGATGCTAAGGGTGCCGGTGGGGGCAATGGTGGTCGTGGTGGCGTTGCGCGGTTGATTCTTTCCCTGGTCCTTGAAGATGCTTTTGTCGACATTCGGGAAGGGACCGCGTTTTTTGGCCAGACGCCGGGAGGTTTCCTGGGCTGTTTCCTGAACCGTGCGCATGACGGCTTCGGCCATCTTCAGAGCGTCTTCAGAATTGTAAGGGATTCCGAGCTGATAGAGCATATCGGCGAAACCCATCACGCCCAACCCCACCTTGCGGTTGCCTTTGACCATGGCATCGATTTCCGGCAGGGGGTAGCGCGAACAATCGATGGTGTCGTCCAGAAAGCGAACCGAAAGCTTGACCGTTTCCTTAAGCTCGTCGAAATCGACAACCGCGGCTTCCCCCTCCTTGATTACGAACTTGGCCAGGTTGATGGAGCCTAAATTGCAGGCCTCCATGGGCAGCAGCGGTTGTTCGCCGCAGGGGTTGGTGCTCTCGATGTCACCCAGGGCCGGTGTGGGGTTATCCCGGTTGAGGCAATCCAAGAAGATAATCCCGGGATCGCCGTTATCCCAAGCCTGTTTCACCAGGGCGTCGTAAACCTCGCGTGCTTTAAGCTGGCCGATCGCCCGATTGTCGCGCGGGTCGATCAGGTCATAATCCGATCCGTTTTCCACGGCCTTCATGAAAGCGTCGGTGACACCAACCGAGATATTAAAATTATTAAGGGCGTCCTGTTCTTTTTTGCAGTAGATAAACTCCATGATGTCCGGGTGATCGACCCGCAAAATGGCCATGTTGGCGCCGCGACGGGTGCCGCCCTGTTTCACCTGTTCGGTGGCCGTATTAAAGATTTTCATGAAGGATACCGGGCCGGAGGCCACGCCGCCGGTGGTGCCCACCCGGCTGTCCTTGGGGCGCAGGCGCGAGAAAGAAAATCCCGTGCCACCGCCTGATTTGTGAATCATGGCCGCATTGTGCAGAGAGCTGAAAATGGCTTCCATGCTGTCTTCCACGGGCAGCACGAAACAGGCCGCCAGCTGGCCAAGCTGTCGCCCGGCATTCATCAACGTGGGCGAGTTGGGTAAAAAGCGGAAATCCGTCATTAGATTGTAGAAGGCTTCTTCGATCTCTTCGGCCTTCTCTTGACCGCCAAAGGCCAATTCCGCTTTGGCGATGTGACGGGCGACCCGACGGAACATTTTTTCCGGCGATTCGATCACTTTGCCATGGGGATCTTTTTTCAGATAGCGGCGTTCCAAGACGGTTTTGGCATTGCCACTGAGATGCGGTCCCTTTTTCTTGAACACGCTGACATCGAGTTTAACCGGGTTGGCGGTGTCCAGTCCGAATTCCTGAAGTTTTTGGTCGATAATGTTTTCGATGACCGACATAGTGATCGTGCGTTCCTTGATTTTGTCGATTTCTTTGCGTAGATGGCGACTGATGCTCATGGCCGTATCCGTCGTCGCCGTGCCATCGCGGGTCAGTAGATCCGTAAAGCGGTGGTCATCCCATCGATAGGCGGACAGGTCCAGTCGTCCGTCTTCGGTTAAAACAAAGCGACATCTTTCGGCCATGAAAACCTCCGGGGCAGTCTTTGTGATCCATGTAACTCATCAGAACAGGGGTGCGTTCTGTGCTTGTGTGCTTATGGCCATCAGGAAAAATCTATAAGTGGTCTCAAAAGCCCATCTAAAACCATGCTCTTCCGATGTGTGTTCTACTGCTTGGCACCGGTGGAGCAGGGAGAGAACGTGTTTTAAACGATACACCTGGCATTAGAACTGTCAAACGGGTAGGGGCAGATCTTTGGCCGGACGCTTCGCAACGGTTCGAGATCTCTCACACAATATATTGTGTGTCAAGATCTATTTAACCCTATATTTACCATTCCGGTGCCCAGGCCATTTCGATTGACGAAGCCCCATTTATTTGTCCGCGGGGGCGATACACCTCCCGGGAGGTCTTGGCAGGGCGGCCATTCTATGCTAATCAAAACACCATATGCAGGTTCGGGCGGTGCCTCCCCACGGTGCCGTTTCAATTTGCCGATGATTCGAAAGGAGAACAAGATCGATGGAGAGGTTCCGCAATTTGATCCCCCTGACGCTGGTCATCCTACTCGGTATACTGGTACAAGTTGTTCTGGTGGTGGCAGATACCAAGGAGACACCGACCAAAGGGGCGGTGGCGTTCACCAAGGCTTTTTATAAAATGGACCCCGCTGTGACCGAGCGCATGTGCGGCGACTTGCTGGCCGATGCAAACCCCGTGGACGACCTTTTTCACCAAGCGGTGATGGACGCCCAGGCGAAGGGCTTCAGTGCCTCCTACCCGCGTATGCAGCTATTTCACCTTCAGGCCGCCGTGCTGGCCCAGGATGAGGCCTCGGCACAGGTTCGGCTGACGTGTTCCATGAAACGCGCCATTCATCCGGCCTTTGCCTACTTTCTGAAGATGTGGAATCTGGGCGAGACCTATCATCTGGACGAAGTGGTCGATCTGGTGAATGAAGACGGCCAATGGAAAGTCTGCGGATACGACTACGCAATGATCGATTGAGAACCCGATTTGGTCTTGCGAACGACCGGAATCCCGCGTTACCGTCATGACGACGGCCCGACATCGGAGGGAGGAGCATGGTGCGTCATGCGTCTCCCTCTTTAGGTTGGACGATACCACGATATCGCTCCTGCGGCTGCCGATCGCCGCATTTCGTGAGACGGCTTTCCGGTGGTTTACCTTCGCCCGGCGGACGTGATTGCCCATGGTTTATACTCCCCCGCACTTTCCGCAAGAAACAGCGGCGGTCTATGCCATTTTGAAGCAGAAAGCCCGGCAAATCGCCGCCCGCCTGCCCATGCCGGATTTTTATCAGGAGCATGTCGAGGAACAAACCAAGGCGCGCCGCCTGCTGGACCGGCAGGAACTGCTGCTGGAATTACGCGCCTTCATCGCGCCGCGTCTGGATGACGATTTCGGACACGGGATTGAACATGCCCTAAAAGTTGCTCAAGACGCCGGGACCCTGGCCCTGATCGAAGGGCACGCGGCAGGCCACCCCGAAGAACAACTCCAGCGCATAAGCTTGATCTGCCAGGCCGCCGGCCTGATGCATGATGTCCAGCGCAAGCAGAAAGACCATGCTGTCGCCGGGGCGCGCTATGCCCGGGAAGCGCTGGTGGCATTCGATTTCAATGCGCAAGAGGTCGAAGCGATCTGCTACGCGATCGGCAACCACGAGGCCTTTCAGCGGATCAAGGCTCCGCCCACAGCAACGGCCTGCTTGTTATCGGATTGCCTTTACGATGCAGATAAATTTCGCTGGGGTCCGGACAATTTTACCGATACCCTTTGGGACATGGTGGCTTTTTACAATCCTTCCCTGGCGGAGTTTGTTCGGCGCTACCCCGGGGGCATGCAACGCCTAGAACAGATCAAGGGCACCTTTCGCAGCCGTACCGGGAAGCAATACGGTCCCCAGATGATCGATCTGGGCATCATCATCGGAAGGGAACTGATGACCACCATCCTTACGGATTTCAGCCACATGCTGGACTGAATCGACCCCTGCCCGGGCCTGCGGCCCTGAGAAGGCAGCCCTGCCAAGGAGATCAGATCAATGCCATCCTTAAGCGCACGGACATTAAAAGCTCTCGTTTACCTACTGTTGGCCGCATGCATGTTTTGCGGATGCCGAAGCACCTATTATTCTGTGTGGGAAAGCCTGGGCAAGGAAAAGCGCCACCTGCTGCGGGACGAGGTGGAACAGGCCCGGGAGGACCAGTCCGATGCCTCCGAAGAGTTCAAAGACGCCCTGACGCGGGTAAAGGCGCTAACGGCTTTTGAGGGCGGTGAGCTCGAGAATGTCTACCTGCAGCTGAAAGATGACTATGAAGATTGTAATCGGCGGGCGGAGGTCATCGACAATCGTATCGCCAATGTGGCCCAAATCGCCGCCGATTTATTCGCCGAATGGGAGGCGGAGATCGGGCAGATGACCAATGCTTCCTTTCGTTCCCGCAGCCGCCAATCGTTGGCCCGCACGCGCGAACGCTACAACCGGCTTCAGCGGGCCATGATGCAGGCCCGCAGCCGCATGGACCCGGTCCTCAGCCGCCTGAACGATTACGTCCTTTACCTCAAACACAACCTCAATGCCCAGGCGGTGGGGGCCTTGGGCGCGGAAATGGGTCGTATCGAGGCCGATGTGGACATATTGATCCGGGATATCGAGCGTTCCAACGAAGCGGCGGATGTCTTCCTCAAAACCCTTGAGGATTGACGCCGGCGGCCTGGACAACCGCCCAAGCACGGCCTTGCACGTCATTGCGCCCCTGCAACAGTGACGCTCCAGATGGCTGCGCCGGGCGGGATGGACCCCCTTGCCCTTGATCGGCAAACCCTGCCGACGTGTATAATTCGGTTCCTGGTGACGAGGGTTCGCATTCGATTTTTTCAAGTACGCCTATAGCGCCCTTGCTCCAGCACCACCCGCCCCTCGGCCATCAATTCCTGAAGGTGTTTTTCCATCAAGGACTGCTCGGCATGGCGGTAGAATGCCAAAGGTTCGCGTGGTCGCCGATACACAATCCAGGCCTCGACAATATCGGTCATGCTGCGCGGTTTGGCGAGCAGCGCCAGGAGCGCATCGCGCCGCCGTCGGATGACGTTTAGGTAGCGGTTCCAAACGTCGGCGGGGGCCGCCTCGAAGACCCCCCTCTCATGGCAGGTCAGCCAGATCCGGGCCGGCCGTTGCCGCAATCGATGAATCGATGTTCTGGTATCGGCAATGCTGGAGTGCCGGTCGCCGTACCAGGGCCCGAAAGCGGTCAGGTCGTAGTCGGCCAGGAAAAGCACCTCCGGTTCATGAAAGAAGAAGCACAGATGTCCGGGGGTATGCCCCGGGGTGTGCAGAATATCCACCGTTAGACCCCCCAGCGACAGGCCCTGGATTTCTTCCAGGTGAATGTCCGGCCGCCGTGGACGAAAATGGAAAACATTCTTCAGAAGCGGCTTCCAGGCGTTTCGGGTCGCCTCGTCGGCCACACCATAGCCATCCAGAAAAGCCTCCATGTCCGCCAGAAAAGGCGCATCGGCCGCATGCATGGCCAGGGGCAGGTCATCGAAGAGGTCCAGGTGCATGAAATGGTCTTCGTGCCAGTGGCTCAGCCAGATCGCCTGAATGTCGTAATGTTCGCGAAGCTCACGCAGTCGTTTACGGTCGGAGGACGGGTCGATCAGAATACCGGCCTCTTCAATGAAAAGGGAATGGCAATGGGGGTACTTGCCCTTGTTGGGGCCCGGAAGAAACCGGACCGGCCCGAAACGCCTTTCTGGCATGGGTTTCCTCTGCTGCAAGGCTGAGGTCACCGCCGAGGCGGCACCATTGAGCTGTACCGATCGCCTATACCACTCCGGAGGACCCTCGGCAAGCGGGGCGGCGGCCCAATGGACCGGCGGAAGCCGATTTTGTCCTTGACGCGCGGGCCAAAAGCCGATATTTGATTCCATCAGTTGATGGAATCATGTGCTTGGCCCCCTTTTCCAGGTTTTTTGCGGAGAATGACACCTTGGCGTCGCGTCTTGAAAAGGCGTTGCAGAATCCCGATTCCACGAAAGCGCGCCTGTTGGGTGCCGCCCGGCGCCTTTTCGGAGCCAACGGGTACAGCGACACCACCACGCGCATGATTGCGGCCGAGGTGGGGATTGATGTATCCACTCTGCACTACCACTGGGGTGAAAAACAGGACCTCTACGAAGGTGTCCTGGCGGCCATCAACCATGAGATCCTGGCCAAATTCAAGGAGGTCGAACGCCGTTGCAGCGATGTCAAACTGCGCCGCCGCCTGGAAATCGCCATCGATACCATGTGTGATTATCTCTTCTCCCACCCCGAGGTCGCCAATCTGATTCTCTTCGGATACTTTCGCAAGGCCGACCGCGATGCTGTCCTGGATGTCAACGTGGCCCACTATATTTCCAATATCGCCATGGCCATGGGGCTGGCAGACCACCCGGATCAAGTCTCGGTGCACGCCAAAGCACGTATCCTGGCAGTATGGCACTCGGTGCTGAACTTCATTTCCGGCGAGGCCTTTTTCAGGCCCATGATGGAAATCGACCGCTCAACCTACGAGGATGTCGTCAAGGAGACCTTGAAATTCATTCTTGTGCCTGCGTTTACAATCGATCGGCAGGAACACCGATCGGACGATTGACGCCAACCGCCATTTCACCCCGAGCAGAAGGAGGGCCGCATGGCTCTGAATCCGGAGGCCATTGGAAAACCCCTCGGTCCCATCACCAAGGATTACACCTGGAAAGACGCCGTGCTTTATGCACTGGGGGTGGGGGCCGGATTCGAGGATCTCGACTACTGCTATGAAAAAAACCTGAAAGTACTGCCCAGTTTTTCCATGGCGGCGGTCTTTGACTTCTTCCCCCTTTTTGCGGCCGAGGCCAACGTCAACCTGGCCGGTATTCTGCATGGCGAACAACGACTGACCTTTCATGCCCCGGTTCCCCCGGACGGCACCCTGACGACCACGGGAAAGCTGACCCATTACTATGACAAGGGCCACGATAAGGGAGCCCTGGTGATCGGAGAAAGTGTTTCCCGGAATGCCAGCGGCCAAAAGCTTTTTACGAGCACCATGACGCTGTTTTCAAGGTTGGACGGCGGTTTCGGCGGTGAGAAGGCCCCCCAACAAGCGCTGGAAATGCCGGATCGGGAGCCGGATTTCACCATCGATGACGCGCCCGCGCCGAATCAGCCGCTGCTTTACCGATTGTCCGGAGACCTGTTCCATCTTCACGTGGACCAGGCCTTTGCGGAGATGGCCGGCTTTGAGAAGCCCATCATGCATGGGCTTTGCACCCATGGCTTTGCCTGCCGAGCCCTGGTCCGGAGCCTGGTGCCGGGAGCGCCGGAAAAGGTCCGCAGCATGGACTGCCGTTTTTCCAGGCCGCTCTATCCCGGGGATCCAATCCGCACCCTGATCTGGCATGACGGTCCAGGGCGCGCCCTGTGGCGCGTGGTCAACACCAAAACCGGCGACACGGTGATCGACTATGGGGTCTTCACCTATGGCGACATCCCCGCCCGGCGGATCCGCTTTGACGGTCGGGTGGCGATCGTCACCGGCGCCGGTGGCGGTCTGGGTCGGGCGTATGCCCTGGCGCTGGCGCGCCGGGGGGCCAAGGTGGTGGTCAACGATTTGGGCGCGGCCCGCGACGGCACCGGGAGCGGCTCGGGCACCCCGGCGGCGCGGGTGGTGGAAGAGATCACGGCCCTGGGCGGCGTCGCGGTGGCCAATCACGACAACGTGGCCACGGCCGAAGGGGGGGCGGCCATCGTCCAGAGCGCCCTGGAGGCTTTCGGCACGGTGGATATCGTGATCAATAACGCGGGTATTTTACGCGACAAGAGTTTTCTGAAGATGACGCCGGAAAACTGGCAGGCGGTGCTGGACGTTCACCTGAG
>JASFFM010000060.1:0-14496 GCA_050124295.1 Desulfobacterales bacterium
AAACCGCTGCGCGTACACCCATTCCTACAGGGAAGCAAGATTGCGCTGCCGGGCGATTTTAGCGCCTCGGATCGCGGCAACCTCTGCGGATCCATCACCGGCGCTGGAGGGTTGCGATCAAACCCGCGCCCATACCGACGAATGGCTTGCCCAAGATCGGCGCGATCGGCAAGATCTTGGCGCCATCACCGAAGATGATCGGAAAAGTTGACAAACCGGGAAGCGCACCCCGGGAAGGTCTTCAACGGAGGGCCGTTCTAAAATGGCCAGATGCCACCCGCAAAACCCCATCCGAGGCCCGGTCGCTGGGTTGGCTGCGCGGCGGCCGCGGGCATCTGGTTCGGTAAACAAAAGTGCATCACAAGAACAATCAACCGACGCAGCGATCATTAACTCGGCGAAGCGATTTTATTGGCATGCGCTGGGCTCTTGAACGCGATCTGAGGTTTGCCAATGACTTCCCGGCCAAAATGGGGTCGCGTTTATCTCCGAAGGACCTTTTGTCCCACCGGACACGCCTGGGTGCAGATGCCACAGTTATGACCGCCGTGAAATTGATGAAAATGGGTCTTCTTGTATCGATCACAGGCCCGGGCATCCAACAAAACATCCCTTGCCACACCCGGGCGCCAACTGCCCCCTTGCAGGGCCTTGGCCGGACAAACGTCGATGCATAGGGTGCATCGGCCGCAAAGACTCTTTTCAATGGGTGTGGCAGGTTCAAGGGGCGCGTCGGTGAGAACCGTACCCAGACGCACCCAGGGGCCCCAGGGCCTGGTCAAGAGCTGGCAGTTTTTCCCAACCCATCCCAAACCGGCCCGTGTGGCGGCCGTCTTATGCTGAAAATCGCCGCGGATATTGACCGTGTCGCTGCGCGTGGAAGAGGGCAGCGCCCAGGCCTGGTGCCCGGCCCGCGCCAATGACCGCACGACCTCGGCCGCCAGGGCGTCGATGCGTCTATTGATCTGTCCATAAAGCACCGTGTAGGCATCCGTGGGGCCCTGGGCAAGCTGATCCATGACCCAGGGCGTCATCTGGAAGACAAAGGCGATGCCCCGGTGGAACCGGGCCAGTTTTGGCGGTGTGAGGCCTGCCAGATCGGCATAACCATAAAGTGAGCAACCGTGTGAGGCCGTGATCTGTTTGATTTCTTTTTCAAGTTTGCGCATATCTGTGAAACCTCAAAGGAATCCTGTCGGTTGGCGCATGGGCCGCGAAGTTGAGATCACCACGGCCAGCATCGCGCCGGCCGGGTCAATCGCCGACCGGCTGCGGCGGGGATATACCGCTGCGGATGTGCAGGTCTCGCTGGGGAAAGGGGATCTCGATCCCGGCGGTTTGGAGTTCCTCGAAGATTGCAAAATACAGTGCGCTGCGCACCAGGCGCCGCGGCGTCTGGCGCACATCGATCCAGAAGAGCAGGTCGAAATTGATGCTGTTGTCGCCGTAGCCCACGAACCGCACCGAGGGCGGTCGATAGTCGGACACCAGTGGTTCCCGGAGCGCCACGTCCAGCATGATCTTCTCCACGGCGCGGGGATCGGCGTTATAGCTCACCCCCACGGGCAGGTCCATGCGGATGAACACCGAGGAAAGCGAATAATTGATGATGGTGCTGGTGACCAGCTGGGCGTTGGGCATCAGATATTCGATATTGTCCCGCGTGCGGATCTTGGCCGTTCCCAGATAAATATCGGTCACCTCCCCCAGGGTATCGGCCACCTCCACCCAGTCGCCCTTGCGCACCTTGCCCCCGAAGATGATGATGAAACCGCTGATGATGTTGGCGGCCAGACTTTGCAGGCCGAGCCCCACCCCGATGCCCACGGCGCCGGCAAACACAAGCAGCAGGCGTAGATCAAGCCCGACGATATTGAGCGCAATCAGAAGACCGATCGCCAAAAAAACATAGTTGAGGAGGGTGTTGAGAACATAACCCAGCCCCTGGTCGATGCCCAGGTGCGGATAGATGCGGTAATCCAGATAAGCCCGGATAAGTCGGGAAGCATAGAAAAACGCCATGATGATGACGACAGCACTGATGATCGTCCAGAGCGTGATGACGGCGTCCCCGATGGTCAGGACCGGAATGGACATTACTTCACGCAAAATGTCCAGGAGCCCCAGCAGATTAAAGACCACCGTGGCCGTGGCCAACACGGTGCCGTAAAGCAGCAGACTGTTCAGGGAACGCAGCATTGTGTGACCGGCCTCGTCGTGACGCGGCAGGGCCCGGATGCGGTTCATCAGCGTCGTTCGGGCGGCATGGTAAACCAGCATGATCAGGACGAAGGCCAGCCCCGAGGACCAGATCTTGACAAGTACCACGCGACCCAGATTTTCATAGCCGAAACACCACAAGAGGGCCGCCGTCAGCCCGATACCGATCAGGATATAGTAGTAGCGCTGCAGAAATCGCAAAAAGGCCTGATAGAACGGATAGGGGAAAATGGGTAGAAAGGAAAGCAGGGCCTTCTTTTGGAGATGCAGCAGGAAAAGGACCACGACGATGGAAAGCGCAATCACGAAGCGGGCAAAGGCCAGGATGTCGGCCGGCAACTGGAGGGCCTCGGCACTCCAGAAGATGGCAATACCGACCAGGGAGTAAAACAGCACCAGCCGCACCAGACGATAGATGGGGCGGCCGTATTTGGTGGTCACCTCGAAGAGATCGCGGGTGAGGGATTCGCGCAGCAGGTTGAGCAGCAGCGCGCCCACGGCCCACAGGATGAGAAGTCTTCCCAGGATCACAAACCAGGCGGCTTCATAGACGACCAGGGCGTTGACCAGGCTGTAGGCCGCCAGAAGACCCAGCGGTATCAGGGCGGCCACGACGATGCGCAGGCCCGAGAGCACGAAGGGGTAGACCTTTTCGGGAATCTTGTCGCGGAAAGGCTCCAGGCGCCGGGCAGCATGCCGCAACACCTTGCGCTGGCCGATCAGGCTGTAGAATACCGCCGCGATAAATACCAGCATGATCAATGAGCCGACGACACCCAGCACGCGGCTGTGCTGGATCAACATGGCGATCAGGGCCGGAATTTGGGTCGGGAAGTTGAGCGCCCAGTCGTAGATCGTGTTCAGCGTATCCAGATCCCAACCCAGGGGTTCGCGCACGAACAGCGAACGGGCCTGCTCGGTAAGATCATCTCGTACCTCGCTCGCCTGACGCAGCATGGCGTCACCCATCTGCTCGGCAATACCGAAGGCCGGTGCTTCGCCCGCCGAGGCCGGCACGTCTTCCGGATCGGCAGCCCGCAGGCCGGCCGGGAATATGAGCCCAGTTGCTATGATCAACAAAAGACCCGTAATCCAAATGCGTTTTGATCGCATGCACCACTTCCTGTAGGTTCGATTCGGTTCCATCATCCCCGACCGTGTGCGCCTGGCCCAACGGCACCGGATAATCCCAATGCCCCGGTCTAGCCCATGCAAACGAGCATGGTATTCGGTGGCCGCGCAGAAAAGGGGGGTGATGATCACAAGGTGACCTGCGCCTCAATAGCGCCGGTTGGGTTTGGTAGAAGGGACTTGTCGCCGCCCCCCAAACATCGCTATATTAGAAAATGGCGCCCGGCCGGCGACATACCGGAGCCCAAATCAACACCAAAACACGGGAGATGTTCTCACGTGCCCATCGATGCTTATCTCACGCTCGCCATTATTATGGTGACCCTTGGGCTTTTGATACGCACGAACATCCCGGCGGCCGCCATTTTCTTTGGCGCTCTGGCGGTGGCGATGACCCTGCGCCTGGCCCCGCCGGAGGATTTATTGAAAGGGTTCAGCAACCGGGGCACGCTGACCGTGGGGGTGCTCTATATCGTCGCCGCCGGCATGTACGCCACCGGGGCCATCAACCTTATCATGGATCGGGTGATCGGAAAACCCAAGAGCATGCGGAGTGCCCAGTTCAAGATCCTGCCACCGATCACCTTTGCCAGCGCCTTCCTCAACAACACCCCCCTGGTGGCCATGATGATCCCGGTCATTCGGGACATTTCGCGCATCTACCGCCTCACGGCCCGCCATCTGCTGATCCCGCTGAGTTTCACCTCCATCCTGGGTGGCATCTGCACCCTGATCGGCACCTCCTCCAACCTGATCATTGCCGGACTGGTGGCCGGTGTGGTGGCCGAGGGATCCAGCCCGGGGCTACGTCCCATCGCTATGTTCGACACCGCCTGGGTCGGCGTGCCGGCAGCCGTTGTGGGCATTCCGTTTATGATCCTGGCCGGACGGTTTTTACTCCCGGGCGCCGCCCAGAAGGTCAGCGACCGTCCTCTTCAGCGGCGCTACCGGGCCGAGTTCCGGATCGACCGGGAAACATGCCTGGACGGCTGCATGATGGATGAAACCGGATTCATGGCCCTCGATGACGTTGACCTTATCAGCGTCACCCGCAATGGCGAACCCATTCCCATCGACGAGGACTTGCGGCTGCAGTCCGGCGACCGGCTGGCGTTTGCCACCGACCTTCAATCGCTGGCCGTGCTGTGGCGCCAGGAAGGCCTGACCCCCTATCTCTCCGGCAGGCCGATGGAAACCGAACGCCACACGCACCAACTGGTCAATGCCGTCATTTCCCGCCGCAGCGGGGCCATCGGCTGGAAAATCGCCAACCTCCCGCGGCAGGATATCTCATATCAGGCCAAGCTGGTGGCGCTCTCGCGCCGGGCCGATCCGCCGGACAGACCGCTGATGGATCTGGATGTCGAAGCAGGTGACAATGTGGTTCTGGAAGTGAATGATGCCTTTTTCTATGAGAGTGGTTTGAATATGGATTTCTCGGTGACCAAACCTCTGGAGGGCTATCGTCTGCAGCGAAACGACCGGGCAGTGGTCGCCGGCCTGATCACCCTGGGAATGATTCTGGCGGCGTCCATGGGCTGGATGAGCATGCTCAATGCCGGCATGCTGGCCAGCGGGGCCATGCTGCTGACCGGATGCCTTTCCCTGCGAACCGCCGCCCGCAGTGTCGACTGGGGCACACTGACGGTCATCGCCTGTGCCGTGGGCCTGGAGTCGGCCATTACCCGCAGTGGGCTGGCCGAGCAGTTTGCCCTCTGGATTAATCGCCTGGGCGGCGACAGCCCGCTCATGGCGCTTGCGGCCATCTTTTTTGGCGGCACCCTGATCACCAATGTGATCACCAACAACGCCGCCGCGGCCTTCATGTTTCCCATCGCCTATGCCACGGCCCAGCAGCTGGGCGTCAGCCTCATGCCGTTTGCCATCGTGCTCATGGTGGCGGCCTCCTGCGCCTTCATCACCCCGATCGGCTACCAGACCAACATGATGGTCTGGAGCGCTGGAGGATATCGGTTTACGGACTTCATCAAGATCGGTTTGGCCATGACAATCATCCTGGGGGCCGCCACCCTGACCATCACGCCGATGGTCTTCCCGTTTTAGCCATCGTTAGATGCAATTCGGCCGTTTAAAGTGACGCCAGCAGATCGTCCTCAAAAAAAGGCTTGAGCATATAGATGATATCACTCTCCCGTGATGGGTAGGGCGTCATCACGTGACGCCAGTAGAGATCCTCAACACTGCGGTTGTCGAGCATGGCTTCCTTGAAGATATTGATCAGTCCGGCCGCATTGTCGGAGATGATGTGGGCGCCGAGCACGCGGCTGTCGTCATCCACCATGATCTTGAAGGCGGCATGGGACATGCCGATCCGCCGGTAGGTCGGCCAGGAAAGATCGCGGTCAGCATTTTTATAGTAGCGTATCCCCTCGGCCTTGAGGGCCTCTTCGGTAGCCCCCACCATGCCGTACTGGGGATAGGTGAAGAGAATCGAGGGCACCGCGCGGTGATCCGCCGTGACGCCCTGTTCACCTTCCACTTCGGCCAGAATATTCTTGGCAGCCACGTAGGCCTCGTAGTCCGCTACCCGCGCCAGCTGGACCGTGGCCGCGCAATCGCCGACCGCAAACACCCGCGGATTGGAGGTACGCATTTCCGCGGTGACCGCGATTCCCCGGGGGCCGCTGTCAACCCCACCGGCCGCCAGATTCAGTGGCGCGATGGCGGGCACCCGCCCGGCGCCATGGACCACCAGATCCGCCGGGTATTCTTCTCCACTCCGGGTGCGCACCACAAAGCCGTCACCATTCTTGTCGACCCCCGCCAGGGCGACTTCGGTATGGATATCGATCCCTTCGGCCCGGGAGGCGGTCATCAACTGATCGACCATTTCAGCGTCAAAAGGCCCCAGCGGCCGTGGCAGCACTTCCAAAATCGTGACCTGTTCGGCCGGTCCCAGTCGGGCCGCAAAATGCGCAAACTCGAAGGAAATGAACCCGCCGCCGATAAAGACGATCCGGGGTGGGAGGCGGTCGAGTTCCAGAAAGTCGCTGCTGGTGATCAGGTGCTCCGCACCCGGAAAAGGCAGGGGCATCGGCTGGGCGCCCGTGGCGAGAACGGTATACTTGGCGTTCACCGGGACACCGTCGATTTCGATCGTGTCAGGATCCTTGAAGGCGGCCGTTCCGTCGATATAATCGATGCCGGAGCCTTCCAAACCCTTGCGGGTCGCCTCAGGGATCGGATCGGTAAAAGCGCGCTTCTCGTCGCGAATGCGGGACCAATCGAGTTCCGGCGGCCGGAGCAGGCCCTTGCCGTCCAGATGCCGGGCCCGGGCCATGGTCTCGGTGGCCTCGTAGTACCATTTCTTGGCTTGACAGCCGGCCAGGGCACAGATTCCCCCGGGGGTGGCACTATTCTCGACCACCGCCACCGAGAGTCCGTACTCCAGCAGAGTATAGGCCGCGGTTTGTCCACCGGAACCGGATCCCACAACAACCACGTCATAAGACTTCACCATTGGCCTCCTTTCTGAGGTTGGATCTTATCTTCTGATATATCGACTTCATATGGGTTCAATGCCTGCATTTTGCGCTATTCTCACCCAAGCAATTCCCTGTCTTGACACAACACGCGAATAAGATGATAAGCCGTAAAATGACCAGCCTTGCGGCGTTACTTAGCTTAGTGACATCGGGAGTGTTTGGCAAGCGCCGAAGCGCTAACGATTAAAATCCATTGACGTAAAACAAACCCGGAGGATATCTCTCGAATGGATTGGGAAATAATCCTGGTGAATACATTCCAGCATCGACGGGTCACCAATAACCGCAAGGAAGGAGCCCATGGCCACCATTCAAATTCTCTGCGACAACAATATCGGGCGGATGGATTTCCTGGGGGAACACGGTTTCTCGGTTCTCATCGAGCACAACGGTAATACTTATCTCTTCGATACGGGGCAGGGCCATACCCTGCCGCACAACGTGAAATGCGGCGGTGTCGAACTGGATAGGATCGAAGCGATTCTTCTGAGCCATGGCCATTTCGACCATACCGGCGGTCTGCCCTGGGTGCTGGAGCAGACGGGGCCGAAGAGGATTATCGCCCACCCGGCAGTCTTTAGCAAACACATGGCCCGCCTTTCACCGGATGCAACCGCCTCGCCGCACTATGTCGGATCCCCGAAAGATCAGGAAGATTTGGAGCGTACCGGCGCCATTTTCGATTTCCGAAGCGAAAGCGGGGAGATCGCCCCGGGGTTTTATTTCCTCACCGGATACGAACGTAAGCCGGAGCAGACGCCCAGGGATCGAAAACTGGTTTTGCCCCGGGGGACCGATTATGGGTCAGATCCCATCGCCGAAGATGCCAACCTGCTGCTGGAGACACCCTCCGGACCGGTCCTCATCCTGGGATGCGCCCATGGCGGCGTGCTGAACATTATGGATCACGTCAGGGCGCATTTCGATCTCAATCGTTTGCATGCCGTCCTGGGGGGCACCCACCTCATGTTTTACGCACCGGAGCAGGTCCAGGCCGCCATCGACAGTTTCGAGGCCTTCGACGTGAAACTGGTGGGCGTCTCCCACTGCACCGGCCCCCAGGCCGCCATGACCCTGGCCCAGCATTTCGGTGACCGCTTTCAGCAGGCGGCCGCCGGCAGCCAATTTACTTTCTGATCATGTCAGGCCCTACCGCAAGCACCTTCGTTGCGGCGCCAAGGCCTCAGGGCTTCAACTGATCCAATCGCCCGTGCCAGGCGCAGCGCTCGCAGAACGCCTCGCTCTGCTGAATGATCTCCAGGGCATCGGTGCTGGTCGGGTCCGGCACCACGGCATCGCCCTGCAGGGTAAAGCGATACTCTTCATATTCGTCATCCGGGTCTTTGGCGTAAAATTCTAAACTGCCACAGGTTGGACATTTCATGGTCATTCATCCCTGAATAGATTGATACGTAACTGGTTGATTGTGAGGCGACCATTAACTTTGAGATGGGGGCAATGCTTGTCAAGGCGTTGGACATGGAGAATATGAGGCCGCCTATCGCCTTGACAAGCGTCTTGCATGAGTACCCATCTAATCAGCTCGCTTAGCGGACAAATCCCTCGGTTAGTATTGCCAAATAAGCGCCGGGCGAATGCCATCGTCCCTGATCCGGATCCTGGCACGCATCGTTTATTACCTGATGGGGAAGGCAGATCGTTTGGCCCGCCGCACAGATCGGCGTCAGTTGATTCGGTCCCCATCAGACACCCATTGTCATAGATAAGCTCCGTTTGGGCTGATTGATTTTCGGGGAGGATCCCAGGCAACGCATCTGCATATGGCGCATTCCCGTCCTGACCGCACTCAGCGCCATCTGGATCCAGGCCGCCCGGCATGGCTTTGAAGCCGGCGATGGATCCCCCCGGCCGACATTCCAGGTCGCGAAAGAATATCTGACCGAGGCAAACGGCTCGTCCCGCGACCATTCCAAATCTCTTGTCCGAACACGACCACCCGGTCGCGAACCATCCCCGTAGCAAGGCGCTAGCGTTACCCGTTGTCGCCAGGGAACTTAAGATCAGCCGGTCGGTGATGATGATACCCCGTTGACCCACCGTGGCCGGCCGATATAGCGCGGCACGCTCAGCATGTAGCGACGATAGGCCCGCCCGTATTGCCCCAGCAGGAATTTCTCTTCCTGTCGTATTTGGTAGTGGATACCTCCCGCCGCCGCCAGGGCAAAAAGAAGACAAAACAGATCTCCCTGAATAAGGGCGGTCCCCAAAAAGAATAGATCCATAAACAGAAAAATCGGATTGCGGGTGATGGCGAAGACCCCGTAGGTGACCAGTTGTCCGGGGCGGTCGTGGTCGATCCCGACCCGCCAGGAGCGCCCGAAATGATGCAGGGCAACGGCGAAAAGACTCAACCCGAGGACGATCGCCGAAGCCCCCAAAAGGTCCGCCAGCCGGCTATCGAAAAGCGGCTGTGACCAGAAATCCGGAAGGAGCGAAACCCCTAAATCAAGTGAGCGCAGCAGAATTTCGCCGGACCAGACGACCAGTCCCACCATGAAGCTCATTTCGAGCAATCCCTGCCGACCGCCCTTCCCCTTACCGATCACAAACACCCTTTCGCCCCTGCGGTACAAATCGATGGACCGCCCGACAAACAGAGCATAAAACAGGATCAAAGATGCTAACTGCAAATAGCGCACGCGGCTTCTCCTTGTCTATTTAGTTTTATAAAACTAACTATATGATGAAAATTTTTTCGGTTGTGTTTCAGGCGTCAATGGCTTGGCTGTGGGCGATCACCTTGTTCAGCATCCGGATCAAGACCCTCATCTCGCGTTCATCCAGAGCGTCGGTAAACATCCGAGCCAAAGCGGCATGGACCTGTTCGTGCAGCTTGACGATGCGCTTCCCTTTGGCCGCCAGATGAATGTGGGCCACCCGCCGGTCTTCGTCCGAGGCCACTTTTTTCAGGTAGCCCGCCGCCACCAGCTTGGCCACGGCGGCTGTCACCGAAGGACGGCTGACGCCGAGCTCCCGGGCCAGCTCGCTGAATGTGGGCTGCCCCAGCCGGTCGACCTGATCGAGGTAGTGCAGTTGGCGCATGGAGAGCGCGGCAAAATCACTTTCCGCAAGCGCGCGCGACTCCATCTCACCCATGGTGCGGGTCAGCATGTCGATCATTTCGGTCAATGCGTATTCAGAGGGCATTCTGCTTCCGATAGGTTAGTATGATCTAACTAACCATATGCTGTACTTCTGCTTTCGTCAAGCTTTATCCCATCCCTGCTTCCGGGTTCCGCGCCACCATACCTGAACTCCGCCAATTGAGGGTCGTTTGAAAAAGCCATGGGGTTTCGTTCGGGCCTGTGATATGGTGCCATTCACCAAACCGCCAAACCATCCATCCCGCTGCGGGCAATATAGGAGAAGCCCCCCATGCTGCCACGTCGCTCGATCCTTTCTGTTCCCGGTCACATGGAGAAGATGCACGCCAAGGCGCTCGCCTCCCGGGCCGACGGCCTGATCCTGGATCTGGAAGACAGCGTACCCCTGGAGGCCAAGGAAGCGGCCCGCCGGCAGGTCATTCAGACCTTGAAAAACGCCGGAACCGAAACACCCCGGCTGGCCTTCCGCATCAACGCCCTGGATACACCCTTGGGCTACCGCGACCTGCTGGAGGTCGTCGAGGCGGCCGGCGAACGGCTCGATACGGTGGTCGTGCCCAAGGTGAACGACCCCGGCGACATTCATTTTGTCGAGCGCCTGATTGACGGTATCGCGTTGGCCCGGGGGCAAGCCCTTCCCATCGGCATCGAAGCCTCCATCGAGACGGCCGAAGGGCTCGAGAAGATCCGGGAAATTGCCCCTGCCGGAAGGCGGCTGGCCACCCTGGTCTTCGGCATCGCCGATTATGCAGCCTCGGTGGGGGCGCGGCTGACCTCCCTCTCCGGCCATGGGGAAAAGGAAGCGGACATCTATCCCGGCCACCGCTGGCACTATGCCCTCAGCCGGATCGTGATGACCGCCAAGGCCCATGGCCTTATGGCCATCGACGCGCCCTACGGCTTTTTCAAGGACGCGGCCGGACTGGAAACATCAGCGGCCATGGCCTGTGCTCTGGGCTGCGACGGGAAATGGGCCATCCACCCGGCCCAGATCGACGTCATCAACCGGGTGTTCACCCCCTCCAAAGAAGACATCGAACGGGCCGGCAAAGTACTGGCCGCCGCGGATGCCGCCCGCACCGCGGGTCGCGGGGCCGTGGCGGTGGACGGCCGCATGGTGGATCAGGCCACCGTCGGGCTGGCCCGCAGACTGTGGGAACAGGCCCAGCAATTGGGCCTGGTGTAACCGATTGGATTTCAGGAACGGATAGGGATATGAATGGAATCAAGCAGGTGATCGTCATCCTGGCGACCTTGATGATCATGGTCGCGGTGGGCTGTGCCGGCGGCCCCAAACCCTATCGCAACCAATGCGCCGATGAGCTGGACCTGGCCTGGTTCGAGCTCAGCCTGGCCGAGGCCGAAGGATTCGCCGGCACGGTGAGCTACAGCAAAGCCCTGAGCCTGCTTACGGCCGCCAAAACCATGCAGACCGTGGAGAACTTCGACAGCTGCTACAACCAGGCCCAAAAGGCCCGCTACTATATCCAAGAATCCCGCCAGGGGCGTTAGACGTTCAGCCGCCTTCCCCTGCGGGGTTCAACACCAAGTAAGGCGACTCCTGCAGAGCGGGACACGGGCGGTTTCTTTTGGTTCGTTTTTCTTACCGAAAAAGAAAAGGAATAATGACCCAAAAACGCCAGGATCGGTGGAAACTCTCCGGATCTTTCAGCAGAGATGGAGCGTTTAGATTAATACCAATTGGAGTGAACCGTGATCCCCAACCAGCGCCACCGCTTCAGTATCCCCGACGACATCGCCTATTTTAACTGCGCCTATACCGCCCCCCTGCTCAAATCGGCCGCAGCCGCCGGAAAAACGGCCGTCCAACAGAAGACCATGCCCTGGGAGCTGCACACGGATTTCTTTTTTTCGCATCTCAACGAGAACCGGGCCCTGTTTGCCAACCTGGTGGACGCCGCCCAAGATGACATCGCCATCATACCATCGGTCTCATATGGCATCGCTTTGGCCGCCGCAAATATCCCGGTTGGGAAAGACCGGACCATCGTGACCCTCGCAGACCAGTTTCCATCCAATGTCTATTCCTGGCACCGCCTCGCCCGGGATGGCGAAGCTCATGTTGTCAGCGTGCCGCGGCCTGCCGACCACGACTGGACAGCGGCCCTGCTGAAGGTCATTACGCCAGAGACCGCCCTGGCGGCCCTGCCCCATTGCCATTGGACGGATGGCACGCTTATCGATCTTGAGGCGGTGGGCGCCAAGTGCCGGGCCTGCGGTGCCGCCCTCGTGGTAGACGGCTCCCAGTCCCTGGGGGTCCTGCCGTTTTCGGTGGCCGATATTCAGCCCGATTTTCTGATCACCACGGCCCACAAGTGGCTGCTGGGCCCTTACAGCTACGGCTTCTGTTACGTGGCCCCCAAGTGGCAGCAGGGACGCCCCCTGGAGGAAAACTGGATGAACCGCGACGGGTCGGAAGATTTCGCCCGCCTGGTGCATTATCGGGACAGCTACCAGGACGGCGCCAAACGCTTCGATGCCGGGGAAGCCAGCAATTTCATCCTGGCGCCCATCGCCGGTGCCGCCCTGAAGCAGATCCTGTCCTGGGGCGTAGGGGAAATAGCCACTTCGCTGGGGCAAAAGACCGACGCGATTGCCACCCGCGCCGCCACCATGGGGCTCCAGGTGGCGGAGGATCGATTCCGGGCGCCCCACATGCTGGGATTGCGCCATCCGGAAAGATTCCCATCTGATCTGCCCGCCCGCTTGGCCGATGCCGGTGTCTTTGCCAGCGCCCGGGGCGACTCGATCCGCATTGCGCCACATCTCTACAACAGTGAAGAGGACGTCGACCGGCTTTTCCGCATCCTCGGCGAAATCTTGGGCGGCGCCTGAGTGGGCATTTAGTATTCATGGCCAACGATGACGCGATGGGGGGCGGGCTTTGGCGTTGACATTGAAATCATTTATGGTTGTTATGGTCAACAAAAGCCGGATATCCACTCCCACCCCAAGCACATCTGGCGGCATTGAGGCGATTGCGCAAACCCGGCTGACCCGGAGGCCCTAACCGGTAGGAATGCCATTAAAGGACGACGCCCATGAAAAAGACGACGACCACCCCTCAATCCCTGCGGATCTTTCTTTCCCTCGGTGTTTTACTGGCCAACGCGATCCTCTCAGGTTGCTTCGGCATGCACGTGCCCAAAATCCCCGCGGAAAAGATGGCGCCCATCGCGGCGGTGGACTGTGCCCGGGATCAGTGCATCGACTTTATCTACCTGCACGGATCCGCGCGTCCCTATGCGGAGCAGCGCGATGAATTCTATGCCTATACCGGCCCCATGCACCAGTGGGTCATGGCCGAACTCTACACCAGCCCCGAGGTCAATCAGGGATTGCTGGAAAAAAGTCAGTACCGGATCAACCCGGAGCCCGTGGCCTTTTACTGGGGCGATCTGAGCGCGGAGGAATTCCAGGTGGTGGCGGAGCTCATGGAATGGACGGATGCAAGAAAAGGCACGGCCGGGACGGTGGCCCGTATGGCCCAGCAATATGCGATCCTGGGGATGCACGACACCTTCTGGATTTCCGAACCCCGCAACAAGCGCAAGGTCCATCTGGCACTACACGAGGTGGTCTCCCAAAGTATCGCTAAAGGCCGCAAGGTGGTTTTGTTCGGCCACAGTGCCGGCGCCATGGCCATCCAGGGTTATGGCATGTACCATTTACCGTATCTTGACCTGGCCGAAGTAGAAGCCCACCTGCCCGAAGGCCCCCTCAAAGACCTGCTGGCGGGAGCCACCGGGCAAACCTGTATACGGGCGCTGTTGGAATCGGGCCTGATGGAATTTCGTGAGGATGGTAAATTCGCCCTCAAGCTCCAAACGGAATCCGTGTCCGACATGAAAAAATTTGATAAATTCCGCCAGGCCTACTGGCAGGAGAAGCTGCGCCGCCTGCCGGACTGCACGTCCGAATACTGCGCGCCGAAAAGCAGCATCAAGGGCATCGTGACCTACGGCCATCCCGGACCGGTCCTGAGCGGCACGATCGTGGGAACCGAGCAGAATCTTTTTCTGCTGTTTGTCCGCCACATCATCCAGAGCGGCCAGTTCTGGATCAATATCAGCCATATCAACGATCCGGTCGGTTATGCCTTGTACGACGAACTGGATGTGCCTGAAAACCTGTCGGAACTGCTGAATCTGCCGGTCGAGCGTGGTGGCGGGTTCTTGATCAGCGGGACGGAGAGCAGGGGCGCCACTGCGATTACAGCCCACTCCTGGTACTGGCTCAAGCCGGCCCAGTTTGCCCGCGTGCTGTCGCGGACCTACGCCGAAGGCTATCAAAACCGGTTCGCCGTGAAGCAGGAAGGCGGGCCCTGAGATACCAAGGCCGATCCGGGGCTGCGCGCCGGCAAGCAGCAGGCCCCCGGCTTCGCCATCTAACCGCCGAGGCCCCACCCGATCCCAGACCGCCCGGGGCGCCCTTGGCGCCAGGCCGGCTGCGAAAAGAAATCCGGTGTATCCCCGCGAAGACGTCTTTGATTC
>JASFFM010000061.1:0-14490 GCA_050124295.1 Desulfobacterales bacterium
CACGGATCTGCATGTCTACTCCTACGATGCCGCGGTCGTCGACCCGGTCCAGCCCGGTCTCATCGTTAGACCCACCAGCACGGAGACGCTCGGTCGGACCGTACGCCTGTGCAACAACCACGGCCTGCCTTTGACCGTGCGGGGGGCCGGAACCAACTTGAGCGGTGGCACGGTACCGCTGCCCGGCGGCGTGGTCATCGTGACCAACGGCATGAAGGACATTCTCGAAATCAACGAAGCCGATATGTATGCCGTGGTTCAGCCCGGCGTGGTCACAGCCAAGCTGGCCGCGGCTGTGGAAGCCAAGGGGCTTTTCTACCCCCCCGATCCCGGCAGCCAGGCCGTCTCCACCCTCGGCGGTAACGTGGCCGAGAATGCCGGCGGCCTGCGCGGACTGAAATACGGCGTCACCCGCGATTACGTCATGGGGGTGAGCTTCTTCGATGTGGAAGGCAACCTGGTGAAATCCGGGTCTCGCACGGTGAAATGCGCCACGGGCTATAACCTGACGGGTCTCATGGTAGGCTCGGAAGGAACCCTGGGGGTCTTTTCCGAAATCATCCTCAAACTGATCCCGCTGCCGGCTCATCGCAAAGCCATGATGGCGGTCTTCGACTCTCTGGAGAAGGCCTCCGAAACCGTGGCCGCCATTATTGCCGACCGCATCGTCCCGGCCACGCTCGAATTCCTTGATAATTTCACCATTCGGGCCGTGGAAGACTTCAGCAAGGCCGGCCTCCCCAAGGAGGCGGCCGCCATGCTGCTGGTGGAACTCGATGGCCATGCCGCCCAGGTGGAAGAGGACGCCGAGCGCGTCGAGGCCCTCTGCCGCGCCAAGGGAGCGACGTCGGTTCGCGTGGCGCAGGATGCCGCCGAACGCGACCGGGTGTGGGCCGCCCGCCGGGCCGCACTGTCGGCCCTGGCCCAGCTCAAGCCCACCCTGGTGCTCGAAGATGCCACCGTGCCCCGCAGCCGCATACCGGATATGGTCACCGCCATCCAGCAGATCGCCAAGCGCTACGAGCTTACGATCGGCACCTTCGGCCATGCCGGCGACGGCAACCTGCACCCCACGATCCTCACCGACAAGCGCAACCATGCCGAGTGGGAGCGGGTGGAAGAGGCCATCGACGCCATCTTCGACGAAGCCCTCAGCATGGGCGGCACCCTCTCGGGCGAACACGGCACCGGTACTGCCAAGTCGCGTTATCTGGAAAAGGAGACCAGCGCCGGTACGATTCTTTTTTCCCAACGCATCAAACGCGCCATGGACCCCAACAATATTCTCAACCCGGGAAAAATCATCCCCGCGAAAGCGTAGTGTTATGGCATCGATGGAAGAACTGGCCCGCCTGATGCGGGAACTGGAAGATCAACTGGTCGTCTGCATGAAATGCGGCATGTGCCAATCGGTCTGTCCGGTCTTCGACCAGACCGGACGGGAGGCCGACGTGACCCGTGGTAAGCTGGCGCTGTTAGGCGGATTGATGGAATCCATGTTCGACGACCCTGAAGGGGTTTACGAGCGACTCAACAAATGTCTGCTTTGCGGCTCCTGTGCGGCCAACTGCCCCAGCGGGGTCAGTGTGCAGGAAATCTTCCTCAAAGCCCGGGCCATTCTCACCGGCTTCATGGGACTGCCACCGGCCAAGCGGCTGATTCTGCGCGGCATGCTGGCCAACCCATCGCTTTTCGACCGGCTGACGGAATGGGGGGCTCGCTTCCAGAAAATTTTCAGCCGCCCGATCAATGACATCGTCGGAACCTCGTGTGCGCGCTTCGTGTCGCCCCTGCTTCAGGATCGCCATTTCCGCCCCCTGGCAGCGGTGCCCTTTCATCGCCAGGTGCCCTCCGTCGATCGCCCTGCGGGTGCCTCTGGTCGCAAGGCCGCCATTTTCACTGGCTGTCTCATCGACAAGCTGTTTCCCAACATCGCCCACAGCACCCTGAAGGTATTGGACCACTGCGGGGTGGGTGTCTACCTGCCCGAGAACCAGGGTTGTTGCGGCATCCCGGCCCTCTCCAGCGGGGATCTGGACACCTTTCACAAACTGCTGGACCACAACCTGAGCCGTTTCGAGGCCGGTGAATTCGATGTCCTGGTCACGGCCTGCGCCACCTGCACCTCGACCATCCACGAGATTTGGCCCAAGATGGCCGACAAAGGCCACCGCAAGGCCGCCGCCCGTTTGGCCCGGCGCACCATGGACATCAACCAGTTTCTGGTGGCGGAGGCCAAGCTGAGCCTTCCGACCAATGCCCGGGGCGTCGAGCGACGCGTCACCTACCACGATCCCTGTCATTTGAAAAAGAGCCTCAACGTTTACAGCGAGCCGCGCGCCCTTGTTGAGGCGACCCCCGGTTGCCAGCTCTTGGAGATGGTTGAATCCGACTGGTGCTGCGGTATGGGAGGAAGCTTCAACCTGCAGTACTACGAGATTTCCAAACAAATCGGCGTGAAAAAAGCGGCCCAGATTGCAGATACCGGAGCCGATGTGCTGGCGACGGGATGTCCGGCCTGCATGATTCAAATCGCCGACATGCTCTCCCAGGCCGGTGCGGCGGTAGCCGTCCGCCATCCGGTCGAACTTGTGGCCGAAACCCTTGACCGATGAAGATAGAGCTCAAACCGATTCAACCCAAACGTATTTCCGATCAGGTTTTCGACCAGCTGCGGGAGCTGATTTTCTGCGGTGAATACCAGCCCGGCCAGAAAATCATGACCGAGCGCGAGCTGGCCGAAGCCCTCAATGTCAGCCGCAATTCCGTCCGCGAGGCCATCAACAAGCTGGTGACCCTGCGCTTTCTGGAGCAGCGCCAGGGTCAGGGTACGTTCGTGCGGCCCATCGACGAAGCGGTTCAAATTCCTTTGGCCACGGTCATGGAAACCCAGGATGCGAGCCTCATCGATTTGCTGGAAATGCGCATGGGGATCGAATGCAGCGCCGCCTCCCTGGCTGCCCAGCGCATCGATACGGATGAACTCAAGGCCATCGAAAAGGCCATCGCCGAGATGGAACATGATATCCGTTCCGGCGGTCTGGGTACCGAGGGCGATCTATCCTTCCATATGGCCATTGCGGCCGCCACCAAAAATCCGTTACAAATTTACATTATGAAGAATGTCTCCGATTTTCTGCATGTGGGTATTCGCGAGAATCTGCTGCATCTGTATCAAGACCCGCAGAACATCGAGGCGATTCTCCAGCAGCACAGGGCCATCTTCGAAGCCATTCGCCGCCGCGACCCCGAAGAGGCCTACAATGCCATGCGCAGCCATATCACCTTCGTTATTGATTTCTTCAGTCGCCGCCAATGAACCGCTATCTGATCCTCGTGGCCGCGGTCATCATGCAGATATGCCTGGGCGCGACCTACTCCTGGTCGATCTATGTCCAACCCTTGCGTCAAATGACAGGATTGATGCAGGGCACCGCCCAACTGCCCTTTACCCTCTTTTATTTCGCCTTCCCGGCCACGATGATGCTGGCCGGCAACCTTCTGCCACGCTGGGGACCACGGCGCTGCGCCATGCTGGGAGGACTGCTTTTCGGGAGCGGCTGGCTGCTGGCGGGATTGGGCGGCATCCATTTCGCGATGACGGTTCTGGGCATCGGGGCCCTGGCCGGGATCGGCGCCGGATTCGCCTATATCGTGCCCATCGCCACCTGCATCCGCTGGTTTCCAGATCGCAAGGGACTGGTCACCGGCGTCGCCGTGGCGGGGTTCGGCGGCGGGGCCGCCGTCGTCAGCCAGATCGGGGGGCTTTTAATGAACCGGCTGGAATGGACGCCTTTTACGACGTTTACCGCATTTGGCGGGGCATTTCTGGCGCTGGTGTCTCTGGCCGGATCCGCCATGCTAAACCCGCCTGCGGTCAACTTCGAACGCCCGCGGCGACTGCCGGCGGTAAAAATCATCTCGGCGGGGCCCTTCGGGCTGCTCTATGCCGCCATGTTGACCGGATTGGCGGCCGGATTTGCCGTAAACGCCAATCTGAAAGATCTCTATGCCAGCGAGGCCGTCGGCTCGGGAATTGCTGCCGTCTCTTTGTTTGCCCTGGCCAATGCGGCCGGGCGCATCGGCTGGGGTGGGTTGTGCGATCGCCTGCCGGCGGTGACCATGATCCGCACCAACCTGATCTCCCAGGCTGTCGTGTTGCTATTGTCGGCTTTGATCCTGCGATCCGAATCCGGTCTGCTGCTATTTGCCCTCTTGACCGGTTTCAATTATGGCGGCGTATTGGTGATCTATGCATCCGCGGCCGCCCGCATCTGGGGCGCTGAAAACGTTGGCCAGACCTATTCCTGGTTGTTTTCTTCCAACATACCGGCGGCCGCCGCACCCATTATCGCGGGTTACAGCTATGATTTTTCAGGAAGCTTTTACCCCGCGCTTATCGGCATCGCCCTATTCATGACCGGGGCTGCGATCATTGTGTCCCGCTCCGGATTCCTTGGCGATGGACCGGATCGAGGGGTGGATTCTGGATCGGCGATCTCTTAAGCCGAGCATTTTATAAAAATACTGTCGCCCACTTGCTTTATGAATTTGTTGCCTGGCTATAAGGCAAGGTTGCGCTAAATGTGTCCGCGAACCCTTAATGAAAGGCGCATTTCAGAACGCCGCGGACACCCTTGGCACCCGGGCGGGCAAGCCTGGAGCATCCCTTTCCGGCGTTAACAGGCGCTTGCGGTCGACTGCCTACCGCGGCGCTCCGCAAGGCCTTGTGCGGGAAGCCTCAAACGTTTGAAATACCCGGGCACCCGGCAACCCTCGGGGCCAGGCCAGCTTGCCTGGCCAGGGCTTACAAACGCCGAAACCCCTCTCGCGGGCAGTCGGCTTGAATGGTGAACCAGGCCATCCGCTTGGGCAGCGTGCGCCCATCGCGAATGAATGCCCGGACCCGGTGGACCCCTTCCGCCAGGGGGCGCTTTGGGTTCACCCGGTGGAAGATCACCCCGGTGTTCAAACAGGTAATGTCTTCCCAGGCGGCTTTTTCGACCCCGCCGGCGGTTTACCGAAACCAAACAACCTTACGCTGCTTGGGGCCCGCAGTGGTGATCCTTGCCTAGCTGCACCGTGGGCGCCGGTGGTTTTCCGGGGCCGTGATAAATACGGTTTGCGATCCGTCGGCCAGGATCCCCTGAACACGGCTTTCAATGGTGCTGGCAAGCGCATCCCTGCCCCGAAGACCGTCACCGGCGCAACCAAGCCGCATCGAGCCCCGCCGCCTTGCTGACGCGTGCTTCTGCATATACCCCGCGCAGTGACCCCTCAGGGCCCCGCGTCCTGGTCGTTGCGGCGGGTACGTCACGATTCAGACCGTGTTTCGTGCCGGTCCCTCCATACGGGGCTGATGATCAATGCCTTGATTGCCGTCCGTCCACCATTGGCACTGCCCGGCGCACTTTTTAGAGCCCATCTTGACATTCTGATCACCAAGCCTAAGAATAATTTAAATTCATGTGGAGTGGCGCGAGGGAACTGGCCTGATGACCGCCCGGCAACCTGACCACAAGGTGCCAAATCCAGCCCTGAATGGGAAACATGAGGTGCGTCGACAAATGGACCAAGCCTCTCCCGTGCGAGAGGTTTTTTATTTTCAGACCACGAACGACCCTCAAGGAGACCCGCAAGATGAGTGATCAAGCGCAAGGCTTCGCAACCCGCGCCATCCATGCCGGGCATTCGCCCGACCGTCAAACCCATTCCCGCGCCGTGCCGATCTATCAAACCTCGTCGTATGTGTTCGAGGACACCCGGCATGCAGCGGATCTCTTCGGCCTGCGCAAATTCGGCAATATCTACACCCGCATCATGAATCCCACCACGGAAGCCTTGGAGCGGCGCATCGCGGCCCTCGAAGGCGGTGCAGGAGCCCTGGCGGTGGCCTCCGGGCAGGCCGCCGAAACCCTGACGATCCTGACCCTGGCAAAAGCCGGCGAAGACATTGTGGCCTCCACCGATCTATACGGCGGGACCGTCAGCCTGTTTACGCATACTTTCGGCAAGCTGGGTATCCGGGTCAAATATGTGCCGCCCAACGATATCGACGCCTGGGAGCGCGCCGTCACGGACAAGACCCGGGCGTTTTTCATCGAAACCATCGGCAACCCCAAGCTCGACATCATCGATATGGCCGCCATTGCCGAAGTCGGCCGGCGCCACGGGGTGCCGCTGGTTGTGGATAACACGGTTACCACGCCCTATCTTTGCCGCCCCATCGAACACGGGGCTTCGCTGGTAGTCCATTCGGCCACCAAGTTCATCGGCGGCCACGGCACCTCCATCGGCGGGTTGATCGTGGATGCCGGCACTTTCGACTGGGAGGGCTCCGGGCGATTTCCGGAATTCAGTGCACCGGACCCCGCCTACCACGGGCTTAAATTTGTGGAGACCTTCGGCCATTTGGCGTTCATTCTGAGGGCCCGTGTCCTGGGGTTGCGGGACATGGGGGCGGCCATGAGCCCTTTCAATGCCTGGCTCTTTCTGCAGGGACTGGAAACGCTGCACCTGCGGATGGAGCGCCATTCGGCCAACGCCCTTGAGGTGGCGCAGTTTCTGGAGAATCACACCTGTATCAAGTGGGTGCGCTATCCGGGTCTGGCGTCCTCGGAAACCGCGCATTTGAAGGACAAATACCTGCCCCAGGGTCAAGGCGCCCTGGTGGGTTTCGGGATCAAAGGCGGTCAGAGGGCTGCGGTCAAGTTTATCGAAAGCCTCAAGCTCATTAGTCACCTGGCCAACATCGGCGATGCCAAAAGTTTGGTCATTCACCCCGCTTCCACGACCCACGAACAGTTGACCGAAGAGGAACGGCAAGCCGCCGGTGTTACCCCGGATTTCATCCGCCTGAGTATCGGTATTGAAGACGTCCAGGATATCATTGTCGATCTGCACCAGGCCCTGGAAAGCGGATTCGCCTGCACGCAGTAGGCGGTCGGCGAACGCCGCGGACCGCCCAGCCAAACAAGGTGAGGCCATGTTGATTGAACGCCAATCCGTGGGGTTGGTCGAACCCCGGCACTATGTTTTCGGCAGTCAGGAAGAGCCCATGGTGCTCGATTCCGGTCGCACCCTGGGACCGGTCGAGTTGGTCTACGAAACCTATGGCACGCCCAATGAAGACCGCTCCAACGCCATTCTGATATGCCATGCCCTGTCGGGGGATGCCCATGCCGCCGGTATTTACGATCCCCACGATAAACGCGTGGGCTGGTGGGACAGCATGATCGGTCCCGGCAAGGCCTTCGACACCGAACGCTATTGGGTCATCAGTGCCAATGTCATCGGCGGCTGCAAGGGCTCCACCGGCCCGCAATCCATCAATCCCGCCACCGACCGGCCTTACGGCAGCGATTTCCCCCTCATCACGATCGGCGATATGGTGGCGGCCCAGAAACGCCTTGTGGACCATCTGGGAATCGAGCGCCTGTTCTGCGTGGTGGGGGGCTCTATGGGGGGGTTCCAGGCCCTGGAATGGTCGCTGCGCTATCCTGCCAGTGTCCATGCCGTGATCTGTATCGCGGCCGGAGCCCAGCTCTCCACCCAGGGCATTGCCTTTAATGCCGTGGGACGACACGCGATTACCAGTGATCCCGACTGGCGAGAGGGGCACTACTACGGCACCGACGGACCGCTGCGGGGGCTGGCCAGCGCCCGCATGGTGGCCCATATCACCTATCTTTCCGAATTGTCGCTAAATCATAAGTTCGGTCGCCGACTGCAGTCGGCCGACCGCCTGAGTTATGATATCCGCAACGAGTTTGCCGTAGAATCCTACCTGAACCACCAGGGCACCCGATTTACCGAGCGCTTTGATGCCAATAGCTATATATACATTACCAAAGCCATGGACTATTTCGATATCGTGAGAACCTACGGGCCGCTGAAGGAGGCCTTTGCCGGGGTATCGTCGCGCTTTCTGGTAACCTCCTACAGTTCGGACTGGCTTTTTCCCACCGCCCAGTCCAAAGAGATTGTGCGGGCCTTGATCGCCAACGACCGTGACGTGTCGTTCGTTGACATCGATTCACCCCACGGGCACGATGCCTTTTTAATCGATACCAATTGCCTCACGCGGATTATCTCCGCCTTTCTCGACGGCAGTCAAAGGAGCCAGCCCCTTGAGCCAAAACAGTCGACACGTTAATTATGTCAACACCCTGACCCAGACCGATTGGGACATCATCACGGAGATTATCCCCGCAAGCGCCCGCGTGCTGGATCTGGGATGCGGCGACTGTTCACTGCTGGGAGAGCTGGTGACCCGTAAAAATGTGCGCGGGCGGGGGGTGGATATCGACGGGTCGCGCCTGGCCGGCGGTATGGCCTTGGGTGTGCCGGTCTATCAAGGTGATCTGGACGATGGTCTGGCGGATTTTGGAGACCACGCCTATGATTACGTCATCCTGAATCAGACCCTTCAGGTCATTAAAAATCCTCAGGTTGTCATTAGGGAAATGATGCGTATTGGCCGTTTCGGCATCGTGGGATTCCCCAATTTCGGTCATTGGTCGCTGCGGACGGGTCTTTTTTTCGGCGGCCGTGCGCCCAAGTCACCGGCCCTGCCCTTCGAATGGTATAATACGCCCAATATCCGGGTTTTGACCATAAAGGATTTCAGGGCCTTCTGCCGGGAAGAAAACTTGCGCATCGTGACCGCATACTACCTGATCATGAACAAATGGCGTCGCCATCTGCCCGCAGCGCGGATGGCCAACCTGGTGGCCCATATCGGAATTTTCGTCCTCACCCGCAACGGGAAAGGCCATTAGTTTCCGCCCCCAAATTGCGGCTTGGGGCTGAAAAACATGCGTCTGTTGGCATTCACCCCCTGCTTTTCACATCACGCGATGGATGGTTTATGATGACCCAGCAAGCCTACCATTTCCAGGTGCAAGTTTATTATGAAGATACCGATCACTCCGGCGTGGTCTACCACGCCAACTACCTGAAATACTTCGAAAGGGCCCGGGAAGACGTTATCGGACCGGCCACCCTGGTCAGACTCTGGAAGGAGCAGGGCTACGGTTTCGCCGTCTACAAGGCCGATATCAACTACCTGGCCGGGGCCGAGTTTGGCGATCGGCTGGATATCGTCTCGACCGTCAGCAAAGACAGCGATTATCGCCTGGTCTGGCAACAGGAAGCTTGGCAACCGGGAGCTTCCAAGGCCGCCGTCAAAGCTGAGATACATCTGGTGTGCGTTGATCGGGAGAAGCATTTACGCCCCATTCCTGATGTTGGTATCATCTTCGATTGAAGCCCTGCCGGCTCTTTCATCCCCCGCGGCGCTCTCCGGCCAAGCCACCCCCTCCCACCCCGCCATGGGGTCCCGAAGCCTGTTACAGAACACATTGCCGCGTATGGCGCGCATATCGCTGCTGCGGTCCCAACGGCCTTCCCCGCAAGCCCCCGGCCACGGTACCATGGCTTCGAAAATGATCCCCGCCGTTGATCGTTGTAAACGAATGCTGCTCATGGACGGGCGGACACGTCGACTTCTAAAATCGCCGCGGGCCACTGTTCGGTCGATACATACAGGCGGCGACCGTCCGGACTCAAGCAGCCGGTTTCCTGCTGCTTGAGCGGAGGAAAGGGCACGGCGACAGGCGGGCGTACCAGCGCCGCGGCCCAGGTCTCGTGACCTTCGCGCGGGAAGAGATAGGCCTCCTTGTAAGTCAAGACGACCGCCAGGCGATTGTCACTGCGGATGTCCAGAGCCGTCGGCTGGGAATGCCACAGGCCGAAACGGGGATGGGACACCAGATCTCGCACCGCAGGAGGTGGGATGTGGCGCACTTCACCAACCCGGCGGGCTATGATGATCGCCTCGGTGTTGGTGGGATGAAGTGGTAAAGCATAGAGTTGGGGCGGCCTGGTCCGTTTGGTGATCATCACAATCCGCCCGGTCTGGGTATCGACGGCAACACCTTCGCAATCCCGGGGACCGTCCTGGTAACGAAAGCGAAATTGCCATGCGACGGCAATGCGGGCGGGGAAGGCACCCGTCGCCTGGCGCGCGGGTTCAGCCACGACATAGATTCGGCACGTATCCCGGAGCGCCAGATTATCACCCACATCGGCAATCAGAAGGAAGGGGCGTCCACGCCATTCAAACCCGGCCAGATCCTCCCAATCGGTATTGTGGGCCCCTTCGACCGCCACGGTGCCATGGTCGCGACCATTCGACTGGACGGCGAAAAGCGCTGCCGGATGCCCGCCGTCATTGACCATCCAAAGCAGATCGGCCTCACGGCGGGAGTGCGCCATGCCGCTGGCTTCAACGAGGGCCGGGTTGGCGACAAGGCCTGTCTGGCGAACCGGAATGCTACGACCTTCCGATCCCAGGGCATCCGGCGCCATGGCCGCACCGCAACCGTGCAACACGCATAGGGCCCAGATGCCCATGAGGACACCGTACCCCAATCCTTTTCCCACATTCAGGAAAACGCTTTCGGCGACGCGGCGATCCAATCTTCGAATAGGACACATCGGTAAGGAACCCCCAAGCCGTATTAAAAAGTGCACTTTTTTAACCCGGTATCGATGGTCTTTCAATGGAAACCCGCGCCAGATGGCGACCTTCTTGATCATTCTTCACTGGCCTGGTCCTTGCACATCTATTATCAGAACGCGATGCAACTCACCATCTTTAAAAGACTAACGCTGGGCTATGGTGCCTTTGTCATCCTGCTGCTCGGTCTCGGGGTCTACGTTGCGGTGCAGCTCAACCGCCTGAATCGTCTGACCTGGGCCGTGGTCATGCAGGACGGCGAAACCGTACGACTGTCCGAGAATCTCGACAGCATGGCCGGCGCTTTGGCACGCTTCGAAAAGAAACACCTGGTGACCGGTGATGCCGCTTTTTTTAAGCGTTTTCAGGAAATTCGGACCCAATTTCTGCAAACCCATATGACCATGCAGAGCCATGTCGAATCGGAGAAATTGCAAGCCATGCTCAGTAAGATCGGCAGGGTCGGCTACGCTTATTTTAGCTTGATCGATCAGGAAAGAGAACTCATGGGAGGAGAAGGCGATTGGGGGGCGGATATCTATCATGACCGCAAAGCCGACCTGCTCGATGAGATCCGCCTGTCCCTTCAGGCGATCATGGGACAGGCCCGCCAATCGAGGGACCAGAAACTTTTGCTCTCCAGCCAAATCAGCGTCCACGTTATCCGGGTCGGCATCGTTACGATCGGCATCGGCGGTCTGATCGGGTTGTTCATTTCTTTTTTCAATGCCCGTGAAATCAACCGCTCCATTCAGCGCCTACAGCAAAAAACCCATGACGTGGCCAACAGCCGATTCGACAAATTGGCACCCATTGATTCGCCACCTGAAATTGCCGCTTTGACGCGAGATTTTAATCGCATGTGCGATCGCCTGGAAGAGCTAAACGACATGAAGGAAGATTTTATTTATCATGTCTCGCATGAACTTCGCACGCCGTTGACGGCCATCCGGGAGGCTTCCAGTATGCTGCTAGAGGGGTGCTACAGCGATCGACCGAACCAGCAAAACCAGCTCTTGAACATTGTTAGGGGCGAATGCGAGCGTTTGATTGAATCCATCAACCGTATGCTCGACCTGTCACGTATGGAAGCCCAAATGATGGAGTACGCCTTCGAGACCATCGATATTCTGCCCTTGGTACGCTCCTGCATACTGAAACTGGCACCGATCGCCTTGACCAAAGATGTCCTCCTTGAACTCAAGCCCAGCGGCGCGCAGCCACATGTGCGCGCCGATCGTGACCGTCTTTATCAGCTGATGGAAAACCTTATCGGTAACGCCCTCAAATACACCGATACCGGCGGTAAAGTCCGCGTCGCATTGCAGCAGGATGCGGATGACGACGATTTTCTAAGGGTTGCAATAACCGACACAGGCTGCGGCATCCCCCAAAGCGAACTAAAGTCTATTTTTGACAAATTCCGTCGCATCGATGACGGACAAGATACCAAGCGGGGAACGGGCCTGGGGCTGTCGATTGCGAAACATATCGTCATGGCGCATGGAGGAAAAATATGGGCAACAAGCCTACCCGAAAGTGGAAGCGCTTTCTACTTCACCTTGCCGTTGGCCTGATGGGCGTTTTCCTTGTTGGCGGGTGCGCGACCGGCGAGGCAATCCATTCCCAAGCCAGCCCAACGAGCGCCCCGGCAATCCATTCCCAAGACAGCCCTGCGAGCGCTGCCGCCCAGCACCTGTCTCAGGGCGAATTTCTGCTATTGAGCGGTGATTATGAAGCGGCCCAAAGGCAATCCTGTATTCTGCTAGAACAATATGCCGGTCAAGCGGATGACCAGGCTCTTTTCCTTGCAGGATTGGTATGGATCCACCCGGACAATCCAAACCAAAACAACCATCTTGCGGACATTTGTTTCGGCCGCGTCGTTGATCAACATCCTGATTCACCATTGGTGGCGGCCTCGGAAACCTGGCGGGCCATGATCGGTCGGATGGAAGAAAAAGAACAGATGATTGAGCGCCTGGCAAAAGTTTCATTGGCGTTGGAAAAACAGCTTAAAGCCGAAAAGGATAATCGTCTTCGGCTGGAAGAGCGTTTGCAAAAGATGAAAGCGATCGATTTGAACCAGGAATAACACGATCCCCTTAATGGTGGGAACAACGACCCACGCCACACCTGCAAAGGGGGGATGATCGCTGCAAACGATTCCTGCCGTTATGCTTTTTATGCGGTGTCGACCACGAGGTGAACAATGGCTCATATCCTTGTAGTAGATGACGATTTCAATATTCTGCAGGTGCTGCGCATACGCCTTGAGAGCGCGGGACACGAGGTCAAAATGGCCTCCAGTGCGACCGAAGCGCTGGAGCGGCTTCAGACCGACCCGCTGGACCTGGCACTGATCGATCTCAAATTGGGCCGTGAAGATGGGATGGTTCTGATGGAGGAACTCCGCCAGCAGATTCCCGGCTTGCCGGTAATCATCCTGACAGCCTATGGCTCGATTGATACGGCGGTCGCAGCCATGAAACGCGGCGCCTACACCTATCTCACGAAACCCTTCGACGGCCAGGCGCTTTTGGTTCAAGTGGACAAAGCGCTTGCCCAAGGTCGCCTATCGACGGAAGTCAAGCGCCTGCGCAATCTTGTTCGCGAAAGCTACCGATTTGACAACATCATCGGCAACAGTGCGGCCATCCGGGAGGTGCTGGAACAGGTCTCGCAGGCGGCCAATACCGAGTCCAGTGTTTATATCAAAGGGGATAGTGGTACGGGCAAGGAGCTCATCGCCAAAGCCCTGCACCTGGCCAGCCCGAGGCGTGAAGGCCCCTTTGTCGCCATCAACTGTGCGGCCATACCGGAAACACTTCTGGAAAGCGAGCTGTTCGGCTATCAGAAAGGCGCTTTTACCGGCGCCAACCATGCCAAAAAAGGCCTGCTCTGCGAGGCGAATGGCGGCACTTTCTTTCTCGATGAAATCTCCGAAATGCCGCCCTCCATGCAGGTCAAATTACTCCGAGCGCTGGAGGAACGATCATTTTTCCCCTTGGGCGCGCGCGAAACCGTGCAGGTGGATATCCGCATCATCGCCGCCTCCAACAAGTCACTGGAGGCGGCGATCAAAGCGGGCACCTTTCGTGAAGACCTTTTTTACCGCGTGCACGTCATCCCCATCAAACTCCCCTCTCTCAGGGAGCGTAAGGAAGACATCCCCCTCTTGGCCAATCATTTTCTAGTAAAAATCAGTCGGGAAATGAATAAATCGGTCGACGGTTTTACCAATGCGGCGATGAAAAAAATGATGGCCTACGACTGGCCCGGCAATGTGCGTGAACTCGAGAATACAATCGAGTGCGCGGTGGCCATGTCGGATCAGTCGATCATCGATGATGAGGTCATTTTGCGCAATCCCATGCAAAATACCAACAGCGATGAAGACCTGAAGCCGCTCAAAGATGCCAAGGAAGCGTTTGAACGACGTTATTTGATCCAGCTGCTGGAGCTAACCAGGGGCAATGTCAGCCAAGCCGCCAAATTGGCTGGAAAATATCGGGCGGATCTGTACGGTCTTTTAAAAAAATATGCCCTGAACCCTACCGATTACCGTCCCGCCGGATAAACGGTAAACCGGGGGCCCAACACGGGTGTCAACCTGTCCGTATGCCGGGGCAGCCCTCGAGGATTCAGAGGACCGCATCCGACGGGCCTCTTTAAACCGGAGAACATCATAGCCGGACCGCACGGGGTCGCCATCAGGAAGTGGATTGAGACGAAATGGGGGATGATAAAAAAGACCGGATGTTTTCACCCATGAAGGTATTCGAGCGTAAGTCCTGCAGAGGGGCAATGCATCACTTTGCTTTGACCACATCAGGGAAGCCGTAGGTGATATCCCCAATGCACCTTGCGCGCGAATTGAACATGCGCTTTGGTCGAATAACTTCGGCTTCGCTTTGCGCCCAAAAAAACGCAGAGGGGCCACAAACACCCCTCTGCGCCGGTTGCCG
>JASFFM010000062.1:0-14263 GCA_050124295.1 Desulfobacterales bacterium
GGTCGATCCCTCTGGGGCTGACGCCTGGCGACCGTATCCACCAGCAGCGGCTTTTTCCAACCCAATCCTAGTGATGGCCCAGGCGAAAAGGTGATTTGGCTCGCCTCATGGGTGTTGGGTTATCATCGTTATGGCAATTGTAAGAGCGGAAAACAAGCAAATGATTCAAAATTGGTCAGGCCACCTTGACACCTGGCCACCAATTTGATAAGCCAATCTGGCCAACGATTGGAGAATTTCCTTATGTCCCTGCAGCCCATCGTTACCACCCGTCTTTATCAACAGGTCGCCGGGCAAATCGCTCAGCTGATTCAGACCAAACACTGGGGCCTGGGCGAACGTTTGCCTGCGGAGCGGGACATGGCCCAGCGTCTGGGGGTCAGCCGACCCACGGTGCGTGAAGCCCTCGTGGCCCTTGAACTCCAAGGCCTGGTCGAAGTTCGTACCGGGGCGGGGGTCTACGTCAAGGCCAACATCCCCGGCCCCGTGGCCATCGTACCGGACGACAAAGACCCCGGCCCCAGCCCCTTCGACATCATCGATGCCCGTATGCTGCTGGAGGGTGAACTTGCCGCCATGGCCGCCGCGAAAATCGGCCCGGCCGAATTGGGGGGCTTGGAAGAGGCCATCGCCATCATGGCGGATGCCGTCAGGGCCGGGGACCAGCAGGTGGCCAGCGTCAAGGACGGTGATTTCCTGTTCCACAGCCGCATCGCCGCGGTGTCACGCAATACGGTGCTGCAGTCCATGGTCGAGCAACTCTGGGAAGGCATGCGTCGGCCCATCTTCAAGGCCATCAGCGCCCGGGTGCGCTTATCCAAGAATGCCTTGCGGGCCGTGCAGGACCATCGCATCATCTGCGATGCCATTTCCAGCGGTGATCCGGACCAGGCCCAAAAGGCCATGCACCGCCACCTGGAGCAGGTCAAGGGCGTGATGCTGCAAAACGGTCCACCTTAGCCAGGGGGGAGGCAAGACATGAACGCCACCATCACCCTTCACGAGGACCGGCTCTTCCCCATGGATCCTAACACCCGGGCCATCGCCCGCCGGCTGTACCGTGAAGTGGCCAGCCTGCCCATCATCAGCCCCCACGGTCACACCGATCCGGCCTGGTATGCGGAAGATATTGCTTTTCCCAATCCCACGGCCTTGTTCATCATTCCAGATCACTACGTTTTCCGCATGCTGCACAGCCAGGGCATCCCCCTGGAGCGCCTGGGCGTGCCGCTGGCAGACGGCAAAACCCCGACCATTGATCCCCGGGACGCCTGGCGGCTTTTCGCAGAGCACTACGCCCTGTTCAGGGCCACGCCCTCGCGCATCTGGTTCGAGCATGTCCTCGTCCAGGTCTTCGGTATCCATCAGCGCCCGGGCCCGGACAATGCCGATGCCCTCTACGATGCCCTGCAGGCCAAACTGGAGACCCCGGATTTCCGCATTCGGGCGCTCTTCGACCGCTTTCGCATTGAAGCCCTGTCCACCACCGATTCACCCCTGGACGATTTGGGCCACCATGCGGTCATCAGGGACGACGCTTGGAAAGGGCGCGTGATTCCTGCCTTTCGCCCCGATGCGGTCGTCGATCCCGAATTTGAAGGCTTCGCCCACGGGGTGGCCCAACTGGGCACGCTGACCGGCGAGAACACCCATACCTGGCAGGGCTATCTGAAAGCCCTGGCGGCCCGGCGGGAGTTTTTCAAGGCCATGGGGGCCACGGCCACGGACCATGGACACCCTACGGCGGCTACCGCCGACCTGGGGCCCACCCAATGTGAGCGCCTGTTGACCAAAGCCCTGCGCGGCGACATCGCTTCGGAAGAGGCTGAACAGTTCCGGGCTCAAATGCTGACCGAAATGGCCGCCATGAGCCTGGCGGACGGTCTGGTCATGCAGATTCATCCCGGTGCTTGGCGCAACCACAGTCGCGATCTGTTCGCCCGTTTCGGCCGCGACAAGGGCGCCGACATCCCCATGCGGACGGATTATGTTCGCGGCTTGAAACCCCTGCTGGATAAGTATGGGGCCGAGCCCGATCTCACGGTCATCCTGTTTACCCTGGACGAGAGTACCTACAGCCGGGAGCTGGCGCCCCTGGCCGGGGTGTATCCCATTCTGCGCCTGGGGCCGGCCTGGTGGTTCCACGACAGCCCCGAGGGCATGCTGCGACTTCGACGCCTGACCACCGAGACAGCCGGATTCTACAATACCGTGGGCTTTAATGACGACACCCGGGCCTTTTTGTCGATTCCCGCCCGGCACGACGTGGCTCGCCGGGTGGACTGCGCCTATCTCGCGGAACTGGTGGCCACCCATCGCCTGGACGAGGACGAGGCCCTCCAGGTGGCCCGTGATCTGGCCTACCGCCTGGTCAAGGAGGCCTACAGACTTTCGTGACGGTTTCCAGAAAGGACCATTGCGGCGCTAAAGCGCATCCCGCGTCGCGGCGGTGAGCGATCCGAGCGTCGCAGGCCCCAGGATCGGCAGGCCGTGATCTTGAACCGATGGCCAAACCGGTTGGATCTTATTTTTAGGAAGTTCTTCAGGGAGAAGATGTTGGCAGGTTTATCGACCGGAGACATACGGCAGGTATGGTCTCCTCTATCCACCCACGCATGCAAGGAGGGAAGAAAAATGAACAAGGCCTTTTTTATGGTATTGGCCGCCGGGATTCTTTGCCTGGCCCTGGCCGCACCGGCTCCGGCCGCAATGGTGCTCAAAAGCGCCGACACCCACTCCGACGGCTACCCCACGGTGGAAGCGGTCAAATACATGGGCAAACTGCTCTCCGACTGGACCAACGGCCGTCTGTCCGTCAAAGTCTACCCCGGCCGCCAGCTGGGTGAAGAAAAAGACACCATTGAGCAGACCATTGCCGGCGCCATCGATCTGAACCGCGTCAACCTGGCGCCCTTGAACAGCATCGTGCCTGAGACGGCCATCCCGGCCCTGCCGTACATCTTCCGATCCATCGAGCACATGTACAAGGTCATGGACGGAGAGATCGGTCAGGAGATTTTGGCGGCCTTCGAGGCCCACGGCATGGTGGGCCTGTGTTACTATGATTCCGGTGCGCGCTCCTTCTACAACTCCAAACGCCCCATCAACTCCCCGGCCGACATGAAGGGCATGAAGATCCGCGTGCAGAACTCGGATCTGTTTGTGGCCACCATGGAAGCCCTAGGGGCCGATGCCACGCCCATGGAATTCGGTCAGGTCTACGAGGCCTTAAAGACCGGTGTCATCGACGGTGCCGAGAACAACTGGCCTTCCTACGAATCGACCCGCCACTTCGAGGTGGCCAAGCACTACTCGCTGGATCAACATTCCATGTCGCCTGAGGTCCTGGTCATGTCCAAGCGATCCTGGGAAAAGCTTTCCCCTGCGGATCAGGAACTGGTCAAAAAGGCCGCCTGGATGTCGGTGCCTGTGATGCGCGAGCTTTGGAACGCCCGGGTGGAGAAGTCCAAGGGTATCGTCATGAAGGCCGGCAACAAGGTTATCACCGACGTGGACAAGCAGCCCTTCATCGATGCCATGGGCCCCGTCTACGAGAAATTTGCCGCGACACCGGAGCTCAAAGACCTGGTCAAACGGATCCAGGCCGTCAAATAATCGCCAAGCGGCCCCCTGCGGGCGCAGGTTGCCTTTAGGGGGCCGGTCAAAAGAGGGTTCAAGGAGAACTATGGCCACCGCGCTTACCCGGCTGTCATCGTTCAATCGGCAACTATGCCGGATCTGCCTGTGGGGCAGCGCCGCCGGGCTGGTGCTCATGACCGTGATCATCGGTATCCAGGTCTTTGGCCGCTACGTGCTCAGCAGCACGCCCAACTGGTCGGAAAAGTTCTGCCTGCTGCTGATGATCTACTACATCATGTTTGCGGCCGCCGCGGGCGTGCATGACAAGACCCACATCGGCCTGGCCTTTCTAGCGGCCGTTTTGCCAGGCCCCGTCAAGCGGGTCACGGACGTATTCGTGGCCCTATCCATGGGATTGTTCGGCTGCGGCATGACCTGGTTTGGATGGCAGATGGTGCAGTCCACCTGGACGCATGTCATCCCCACCCTGGGCTTGCCGGTGGGGCTGAGCTATCTGCCCTTTCCCCTGGCCGGCCTACTTTTTATTCTCTTTTCGCTGGAACACACCGTGGCCCTGTTGACCGGCGCGGAGGTGCTGCCCTCATGGAACTGACCCTGTTGTTCGGCTCCTTTGCCGTGCTGCTTTTCTTGGGGGTGCCCATCGCGGTCTGCCTGGCCGGATCCAGCATGATCACGATTCTTTACATGGACCTGCCCCCCATGATCGTGTTCCAGCGCATGGCGGCGGGCATGAACGTGTTCGCCCTGATGGCCATACCCTTTTTCATCTACGCGGGTGAACTCATGCTGCACGGTGGCATTTCGGACCGTCTGGTGCGCTTGGCCAATGCCATCATCGGCCATATCCGCGGCGGCTTGGGCCTGGTCAACGTGCTGGCCAGCATGCTCTTCGGCGGCATCTCCGGTTCGGCCGTGGCCGATGCCTCGGCCCTGGGCGCGACCCTGATCCCCATGATGCGCGAAAAGGGCTATGATGCGGATTACGCCGTCAACGTGACCATTACCTCGGCCACCATCGGTCTCACGGTACCCCCCAGCCACAACATGATTATCTACTCCATCGCCGCCGGCGGTACGGTCTCCGTGGCCTCGCTGTTCATGGCCGGCTTCCTGCCCGGCGTGGTGACCGGACTGTGCCTCATGGCGGCGGCCTATGGGGTCGCCTACCGGCGCGGCTACCCCAAGGAGAAGTTTCCCGGGCTGGCGTTTCTGGTGGCCACCTTCGCCGTGGCGCTGCCCGGCCTGCTGACGGCCGTGATCATCGTGGGCGGTGTGCTGACGGGCGTGTTTACGGCCACTGAATCTTCGGCGATTGCCGTGATCTACGCCCTCCTGGTCACCATCTTTGCCTACCGGACGCTGAAATGGAAACAGTTTACCACGGCCACCATCAACGCCGTGAAGACCACGGCCATGGTGCTGCTGATCATCGGTACGGCAGCCTCGTTTGCCTGGCTGCTGGCCTTGAACCAGGTGCCGGCCAAACTCTTCGCCCTCCTGCAGACGGTCTCCGACAATCCCCTGGTGATCATGCTGATGGTCAATGTCATCTTGCTTTTTCTGGGAACCTTCATGGACATGGCACCGCTGATCATCATCTGCACGCCCATCTTCCTGCCGGTCATGAAGCAATTGGGGATGGACCCGATTCAGTTCGGCATCGTGATGATGATCAATCTGGGCATCGGGCTGGTGACCCCCCCGGTGGGAACCGTTCTTTTCGTGGGCTGCGCGGTGGGTAAAATCTCCATCGAGCAGACGGTCAAATCCATCTGGCCCTTTTATCTGGCCCTTTTGATGGCCCTGCTGCTGGTGACCTATATCCCGGCCTGCAGCATGTTTCTGCCCAACCTGCTACTCGGCGGATGACAGGCAAGGACGGGAAGATCCGGGCGGCTTTGGAGACAGCCTTTTCCAAGACCGTCGCCGAGGAGAGAGACTGCAATGAGCGCTTCATCCAAGGAATACCTGGAGAGCCTGTTCGGCCTGGCGGGTAAGACCGCCGTGGTCGTGGGGGGCACCGGCGTGCTCTGCGGCGCCATGGCGCGTGGCTTGTGGCAGGCCGGTTGCCGCGTGGTCCTGGCGGGCCGTGATGCGGCCAAGGCCGAAGCCCACCGGTCGGCATGGGAAGCCCCGGAGGAACAGGTTCGCTTCTGCGCCACCGAGGCCACGGCCCAGGCATCCCTGGACCACCTTGCCGAACAAGCCGAGGGCTGGTTCGGGGGGATCGACATCTGGGTCAACGGCGCGGGCATCAATTCGGCCACGCCCTACCTGGCGATAACCGAGGAGGAGTTCGACCGCCTGCTCAGCGTCAATTTGAAATCCGTTCACCTGGGCTGCCAGGTGGCCGGCAAGCGCTGGATGGCGCGGGGGCAGGGCGGCAGCCTCATCAATCTCTCCTCCATGTCTGCCATCCGGCCCCTGAGCCGGGTTTTTACCTATTCCGTAACCAAGGCGGGCATCTGGAATCTGACCCAGAACCTGGCCCGGGAGTGGGCCCCGCACGGCATCCGGGTCAATGCCCTGTGTCCCGGCTTTTTCCCGGCCGAACAGAACCGCAAGGTGCTTGCGCCGGGCCGTATCGAAGCCATCTTGCGCCAGACCCCCATGGATCGCTTCGGTGCGCCCGAGGAACTCGTGGGGGCCACCCTGCTGCTGGCCTCCGAAAAGGCCGGGAGTTTTATCACCGGTGCCCATTTGGTCGTGGACGGAGGCTTTGCCGTGACTTCGATTTAATTCGCCCTCCTTTGGGATGGATACGAGGGATGGAATCACAGAAAGCGCATGCCAAGCGCCTTCTGGCCTGAAGACGGATCTAACGCCCCGATGCCCAACGATGGGGTCTACCCTCGGAATTGACCTTCCGCGATCCTTTTTTCAGACCCGGAATCGGCGGGTTCGTGCGCATTTCAAAATGAAATCGGCTCGCCCAAGAGGGCTTCATTCGTTATCACCGGCAGGAACGCCATGACGCGCAAGATCGATCAACTAAACGCCTTTGTAAGGGATGCGAAAAAAGAAAGCGGCCGCGCGGCGGGGCTCAACCTGGCCCGATCCATCGCTGCCCGAGAGGCTTTGAACCCGCTAGACGATAGCCTGCGCGCCTCGCACGGAGCCCTGTTGATCATGGCGGAAAAGGAGCCCCGCGGCGAGGAATACCTTCTGGTATGCGCCGCCCAATCCGCGCTGCCCAACTGGCTGCCCCGGTTAAACGGCGCTGCGGCGGAGACCGCAGACCTGCGGATTTTGCGTGCCCCATGCACGCTGGAAAATCTCCCCGCGCTGCAGGCGGCGCTGCCCAACCTGGCGCCCGCGCCCCTGGGGCTGACCCCATCCTTTGGTTTCGGCGATCGCCTCGGCCTGGCGACTCCCGGTCATATCGCCGCCTTGCAGGCCTACGGCCAGACGCTGGCGCCCATCTTTGCCCAGCAGTCCATCCGGGAAATGACCCGCACCGAGCGCACACCCCACCAGGTGATGGCCGACGCCACCTGGGGCGCCCTGCGTGCCGGCTGGCAAAACCCGGTGGGGGCGGACGCTGATCATCTCAAGACAAGGGGCGACGTGGATGAAATGGTACGCGCCGGCTTTACTTTTTTTACCATCGACCCCTCCGACCACGTGGACCAGCAGGCCGATGACTACAGCGAAGCCCAGGTTGACCAGAAATACCAGGCCCTGCTGACGGAAAAGGTATCGGGCGCCGGGGATGTCTTGGGGCTCTACGCGGGACGCCCCTTTGATCTGGGAGCCGAGGCCATCGTGCTGAACACATCCGCCCTCAAACGCGCGGTGGTGAAATACGGCCGGGCCCTGGCATTCATTTATGGCCTGGCCGAGCACACCGCCCGGGCGATGGCCGGCCGAAGATTCGAGCTGGAAATTTCAGTCGACGAGACGGATCAGCCCACCACGGTTCTGGAGCACCTCTTTCTGGGCCTTGAACTGAAGCGGCACTCGGTCCCCGTGGTGAGCCTGGCGCCCCGCTTCGGCGGGGATTTCGAGAAAGGCGTGGACTATCGGGGCGATCTGGCCCGATTCGAAGCCGATCTGGTGCAGCATGCCGCCATCGCCCAGCAGTACGGGCCTTACAAGATCAGCCTGCACAGCGGCAGCGACAAATTCGGCGTCTATCCCCAGATCGGACGCATCACCAACCAGGTCTTCCACGTCAAGACCGCCGGCACCAGTTATCTGGAGGCCCTGCGGGTCGCTTGTCGTACAGATCCGGATTTCTTCCGCGAGATGGCGGATTTCGCCCGCCAATGCTTCGAAACCGACCGGGCCACCTATCACATCAGCGCCACCCTGGAGGGCACCCCGGGCTCCGGCGCTCTCGATCCGCAGGATCTCGAAGGTCTTTACCTCGACGAAGACAATGGGCGCCAGATCATGCACGTGACCTACGGCTCGGTGCTTACCGCCAGAGAGGGCGGCGCGCAAGGGGCCTACCGCTTCCGCGATCGTCTTCTGGCCCTGCTGCGGGAGCATCGCGGCTTGCATGATCAGCTTCTGTGCGATCATCTTGGCCGCCATCTGCGTCTTTTATGCCGCGGGGAGGGGTAAGCACGATGCGCCCGGGCATGGTTTCCCTTGCCGACCGAAGCCCACCGCTGGTCTTGACCCTGGATCTGGGCTCCTCGGCGGTGCGCTGCGGGGTGTACGACGGCGCGGGCTTGGCGGTCACGGAGATGTTTGCCCGGCGTCCCCAGCGCCTGGAAACCGGCCGGGACGGCCGCTCCTGTGCCGACCCTGATAGCCTGCTGGACGCCCTGTTCGACTGTGTGGACACCGTGCTCGAACGTCTCGGCCCGGCGGCTGGGGATATCGCCGCTGTGGGCAGTTGCTCTTTCGTGGCCAATGTGCTGGGTACCGACGCGACGGGCCGACCCCTGACACCGCTTTCCACCTATGCTGATACCACCGCCTGGGCCCAGGCCGACCGCCTGGCCGCCGAGCTCGACCAGGAAGCGGTGCGCCAGCGGGTGGGATGTTATTTCCATCCCAGCTATTTACCGGCCCGTCTTCTCCTCTGGAAGCAGCAGGACCCTTCCCGCTATGCCGGCGTGGATAGATGGACCACGCTGGGGGAATACATGGAACAGGTCCTCTTCGGACCGGGCGATGCATCCCGGGTGACGTTCAGTGTGGCTTCCTGGACGGGGCTCTTAAACAGGCACACCTTGGATTGGGACGACGAACTCTTGGAGCACCTGGCACTGGACAGGGCCCGCTTGCCGTGCCTGATCGATGTTTCCGATGCTCGCCGCGAACTGCGGCCGGCCTATGCCGAGCGCTGGCCGGCGCTGCAGAACGTACCCTGGTTCCCGGCCATCGGCGACGGCGCGGCGGCCAATTTGGGCTGTGCCCGACCGGAGAGGCCTCACACCGTCGTGGTCACCCTGGGTAGCACGGGGGCCGTCCGGGCAATTACGCAAGGGCCGCTGCCCTGCATTCCCGACGGATTGTGGTGCTACCGGGTGGACCGGGAACGTCTCTTGCCCGGCGGGGCCTTGACCGAAGGCGGCAACCTGCACGCCTGGATGCAGGCCACCCTGAAGCTGGGACCAATCGCGGATAGTGAGCAGGCCATCGCGGCCATGCCGCCCGATGCGCACGGTTTGACCCTGCTGCCCCTCTTGGCCGGGGAAAGAAGTCCGGGCTGGCGAAGCCGTGCCACGGCCACGGTGCATGGCCTGACCCTGGCGACCACGCCCCTGGACATGCTGCGCGCGGGCATGGAATCCGTGGCCCTGCGCCTGGGTCTGATCTACGAACGTCTGGGGGGCCTGCTGGCTGATGGCGCCGCCGGCGAGGCTCCCATCGTCGCCGGCGGCGGAGCCCTGGCCGCCTCGCCCGCCTGGGCTCAGATGCTCACTGACGTGCTGGGCCACAAGGTGGAGTTTCTCGGCCTGGAAGAGACGTCCTCCCGGGGCGTGGCCCTGCTCGTGCTGAGCCTCCTGGAGGGGGTGGCCGCCCCCCGGGAAGCGGCCCTGCCGGAGATGGTTCTGCATCCCGATCCAGAAGCGCACAAGATCTACCGGGCAGCCCGGGAGCGCCAGACCCGTTTGTACGATACCCTCTACCAAGACGATCTTTAACCGGACAGGAAAAGACCATGCCTAAAAATGATATCGGACTGATCGGCCTGGCGGTGATGGGGCAGAACCTGGCCCTTAACATGGCCCGCAACGGCTTCGGTATAACGGTGTACAACCGCACTGCAGCCACCACCCGGAAATTCATGGATCGGGCCGGCACCGACGCGGGGATTACGGCGGCCGACGATCTGGAGGCCTTCACGGCTTCCCTGGCACCGCCGCGCAGAATGATCTGCATGGTCAAGGCCGGTGCCCCCGTGGATGCCGTCATCGATCGCCTGGCGAACCACCTGGCGCCCGGTGATATCATCATGGACGGCGGCAATTCGCTTTTCACCGACACCCAGCGCCGGGCCGCCCGACTGGAGGAAATGGGCCTCAAGTATATGGGGGTCGGCATTTCGGGGGGTGAGGAGGGGGCCCTCAAGGGCCCCAGCATCATGCCCGGCGGCGACCGCGAATCCTGGCGCCTGGTCAAGCCGATTCTTACGGCGATTGCCGCCCGGGCCGACGGCGAGGCCTGCGTGGCGTATATGGGGGCGGGCGGGGCCGGACATTTCGTCAAGATGGTGCATAACGGCATCGAGTACGGCGATATGCAGCTGATCGCCGAGAGCTACGCCTTGCTGCAAACAATCCTCGGTATGACGGCCGCCGAATTGGCCGCGGTGTTCGAGGGATGGCGGCAGGGGGGCCTGTCTTCCTACCTCATCGACATCACGGCCGATATCTTTCGCAAGATCGATGCGGACACCGGCCGGCCACTGGTGGACCTGATCCTGGATACGGCCGGACAAAAGGGCACCGGCCGCTGGACATCCCAGAGTGCCCTGGAATTGGGCGTGTCCGTGCCCACCCTGACGGCGGCGGTGGATGCCCGCCTGCTTTCCTCCATGAAGGCCGAACGCACGGCGGCCGCCGAGGTGCTCCCCGGACCTGGCGCGGCGGCGGCTGGCGACCGTGCCGATTTCATTGCGCGGGTGGGCGACGCCCTGTACGCTGCCAAGATATGTTCCTATGCCCAGGGGTTTGCCCTCTTGCGTGCCGCCGACCAGGCCTACGACTTCGGCCTGAACCCGGGCGAGGTGGCCCGGGTCTGGAAAGCGGGCTGCATCATCCGCGCCCGTTTCCTGGACGATGTTCGCAAGGCCTTTGCCGAAACGCCCGATATCCCCAATCTGCTGATGGCCGCCTTTTTCAGCGCCACGGCCGGCGAAGGCCAGCAGGCCCTGCGACAGGTGGTGGCCGAGGCCGCGCTGGCCGGGGTGGCCGTGCCGGCCCTGTCCGCCTCCTTGGCCTATTACGACGCCTACCGATCGGCCCGTCTGCCGGCCAATCTGCTCCAGGCCCAGCGGGATTACTTTGGGGCCCACACCTATCGGCGTACGGACAAGGAAGGCGTATTTCACACCGATTGGCAAAAATGACCGGGCCCTTGCAGGAGCCTGAAATTGGGAAGGGGCGAGACAATGGTCGTGGGGCAGGGCACAGCTGAGAGACCGCTGGCGGAGCAGACGGTGCTGGATATCCTGGCCCGGGGAATTCCCGCCGAAGCCGTTGCCGGCAAGCGCGTCCTGGTGCTCACGCCGGATGCCACCCGCACCTGCCCCCTGCCGCTGATGATCCGGGGCCTGGCCCGGATCGTGGCGCCCCAGGCCGCCCGGCTGGACTTCATGGTGGCCCTGGGGACCCACACCCCCCTGGGGCAGGACGGCATCTTGGCCCTCTACGGCCTCACCCCCGCGTCGCGGGAAAAACATCTGCCCGGATCGCGCTTCATGAACCACCGCTGGGATCTGCCCGACACCCTCACCGTGATCGGCCGCCTGAAGGCCGATGAAATAGCGGAAATCTCGGGCGGGCACTTCCACCAGGGGGTGGACGTGTCCGTCAACCGGCATATTTTCGATTACGATCTGATCATCATCCTGGGGCCGGTCTTTCCCCACGAAGTGGCCGGTTTTTCGGGGGGTGACAAGTATCTATTCCCGGGCATTGCCGGGGGCCATTTTTTGCATTTTACGCATTGGCTGGGGGCGGTGGTGACCTGCTGGGATACCATCGGTATCAAGCATACCCCGGTGCGCGCGGCCCTCACCCGCGCGGCCCGGCTGGTGTCCGTGCCGCGCCTGTGCGTCTCCATGGTGGTGCGCTCCAAGACCGAACTGGCCGGGCTCTTCGTGGGCCAGACCATGGCCTCCTGGTCTGCAGCCGCGGACCTTTCGGCCAGGATGCACATCGTGACCAAAGCGCATCCCTTCCACACTGTCCTGGGCACGGCCTCACCCATGTATGACGAGCTGTGGGTGGCCGGCAAGGTCATGTACAAGCTGGAGCCGGTGGTGGCCGATGGCGGCACCCTCATTATTTACGGCAAGCACATCAACCGGGTGTCCGACACATGGGGCGACCAGATCGCCCGCGTGGGGTATCACACGCGCGACTATTTTTTAAAGCGCATGGACCGTTTTCGTGACATTCCCGGCAGCGTGCTGGCGCATTCGACCCATGTGCGGGGGTTGGGCAGCTTTGAAAAGGGGGTCGAAAAACCCCGCATCGAGGTCGTTCTGGCCACCGCCATCAGCGAAGCGGAATGTCGGGCCATCAACCTCGGCTATCGGGACCCGGAGACCATCGACATCGAGGATTACAAGAATCGCGAAGACGAGGGTATTCTATGCGTGGCGCATGCCGGGGAGATTTTGCACCGACTCAAACCATAGAGCAACGGAGGGGTTGGGGCCCTTATTAACTTTAGACACCCGGGGGATCCACATCATGACCCCATACGATACGATCGGTTTCGGGATCCTGGGCGCGGGCATGGCGGCGGAACTGCATGCCCGGGCAATTACGGCCTGCGCCGACCAGGGGGCGCGCATTGCGGGGTTTGCCTCCCGAAGCGCGGAACATCAATTGGCCCGCGAATACGACCGGCCGGTCATGCCGCTGGAGGAAATGCTGAAACGCCCCGAGGTGGATGTCGTCAGCATCTGCTCTCCCAGCGGCCTGCACGCGGACCAGGCCATGCGGGCCATGCAGTGCGGCAAGCACGTTTTGGTGGAAAAACCCATGGCCCTTAGTGTTTCCCAGGCCCACCGCATGATTGCGGCCGGGGAGGCGGCCGGATGCCATTTGGGCGTGGCCCTGCAGCGCCGGGCCGAGCCCCTATTCCAGCGGGTGCACCAGGCCATTAGCGCCGGGGAACTGGGCCATCTGGTCTGCGGGCTGGTGAGCGTGCCTTATATGCGCACCATGGCGTATTACGAGAGTGCGGCCTGGCGCGGCACCTGGGAGCTGGACGGGGGGGGTGTCCTCATGAACCAGGGCATCCATCTCCTGGACCTGCTGCTCTGGTGGATGGGGGATCCGGTGCAGATCAAGGCCCAGGCCGCCACCCGTCGCCATGCCATCGCGGTGGAAGACACCCTGGTGGCCAGTTTGCGCTTCGCCAATGGCGCCATGGCAACCGTCACCGCCACCACCGCCGTGGAACCGGGGTTCGCCCACCGGATCGAAGTCTACGGAACCCGGGGCGGCATCCAGATCGAGGGCGAAGCGATTTTACGATGGCAAACGGCGGCGGATGACGAGGGACCGGTCGCACTGGACAGGGCCTCCGGCGCGGGTGCCGGAGGAGACCCGCGCGGCATTCCCCTCACCGGGCATGTGGGGTTGATCAAGAATTTCATGGCCGCCCTGCGGGGTGAGGAAGCGCTGTGCGTGGACGGCCGCCAGGGAGTGCGCAGCGTGGCCGCCGTGGAGGCGATCTATGCGGCCGCCGGGCTTGATCGCCAGAGGTGAGTCGCCGTATGTCCGATCGTTAAACCATTTTGGGAAACGTTACCAAGGACGTCATCATGAACTGTATTAATTGGAGTGAACTTGCCTGGGACGACGTCATGCCGGGCATGCGGCGCAAGGTGGTCCATGGGGTCGGCTTGACGATGGTTCTGGTGGATCTGGCCCCCCATCTGGAATTGCCCGTCCACGGCCATCCCCACGAACAGGCGCTCATGCTCCTTTCCGGCGGGCTGAACTTCAGCATGGCGGATGAAACGCGTACCATCGGCCCCGGCGACGTCGTGCGCATTCTGCCCGGGGTCGATCATGGGGCCAAGGTTGGTCACCAACCCACCCGGCTGATCGATATCTTCACCCCCCCGCGGGATGAATTTCCGGCATCGATGAGGAAGATCGATTCTTAGCCCGAACATGGCATGCAAATAGGGATGCCCACTGGCTGGGTGCAGTGGCTCCCTGTCCTAGCGGAAGGTTGCCCTAAATGGGTCCGGCACCCCTTGGTGAGCGGCGCATGTCAGAACAAAGGGCAACCCCTTTGCACCCGGGGGCAAGCCCGCGGCATCCCTTTCCGGCCTGATCAGGCGCTTGCGGTGGCATGCCTACCGCGCCGTTCCGGAAGGCCTTGTACGGGAGGCCTCAAACATGTGAAATATCCGGGTTGGTGCGCCGCCTTTTAGACGGTTTCGAATCCTACCGGCGTCCGGGATTGGCGATCCGATCAAAACGGCGCAATCGCGAAAGAACCCGGCCGCCGC
>JASFFM010000063.1:0-14239 GCA_050124295.1 Desulfobacterales bacterium
CGGCCGTTTTGATCAGATTGCCGAAGTCCACGTCCTCGCCCTCTTGCCAGACATTGCCCGTGTCGTAGAAGGCAACCCCGTAGAGCCCCATCTCTTCACCAATCGGAAAGATCAGCTCAAGATTGAAAACCGCGTAACTGTCGCCACCGATAAGTGCCGAGTTGGGGTCAAGAGGATTTTCGCGCGGGCTGACATCTTTTTTCTCCACGCCGCGGATCGTATTGATACCGCCAATGAAAAACCGTTCGTAGTCCGGAATTTTGTCATCGTCCCCGGAAAGAATCCCGCCCTGGGCCCGGGTCAGACCCACCAGCTTCCAAAAAAGCGGCCAGTACCAGGCCGTCTCCCCTGTCAATTTGGTAAACTCGAAATCACCGCCGAGCCCGGCATATTCGAGGACGGCCCTGCTCATCGATCCTTGGGTCGTGTTGAAAAGACGATTACGTGAATCGTATAGCAAGGTGGTCGTAATGCTGCTTGTGGTGTTCTCACCAGCGAGTTCGATCGTCGATTCGGACGCCTTGAGAAAATCGGTAATGTTAATGTCCGAAACATCGTACAGATAATTCAAAGAGAGTCGGGTGCGCCTAAAAATGGGATAGGACAGCCCGAATTGGGCGCCCACACTGTCTCGGTCATACCCGTAATCCTCCCAGGATTTCTCCCATTTGTATATATTGACCCAACCGGTCAAGGGAATATCAAACAACCACGGATCGGTATAGGCAACATCGATCCGCTGGCTCACCCCTCCCAGATTTAAAGACGCCTTCAGTTTATGGCCCAACCCCCAGAGATTCTTTTCATCTACCGAAAGCACACCGAAAACGCCCTCTTCGCTTCCGAAGCCGCCCCCAAGTGATACCTGCCCCGTGGGCTTCTCGGTAACATCGATTTTGAGAATCATCTGCTCATCGGTGTCGCCTTTCAAGGTGTTGACTTTAACATCCTCGAAATACCCTAGTCCATTTACGCGCTGAATGCCTTTGCGCAGTCGGGTGCGATTATACATTTCCTGCTCAACGACTTGCAGTTCACGGCGGATGACCTTATCGCGGGTGTGGGTATTACCGCCAATGATGATCTCGTCGAAATAGACCAGTTGCCTTTTCTCAATGCTGTAGGTGATATCCACGGTCAGTTGTTTGGGATCCGGCATGGTTCGCGGCGTTACCCCGGCGTAGGCAAAACCCTCATCACCGTAGACATCCGTCAGATGCAGCACGTCTTTCTCAAGCAGGCCCCGGTTAAAGTATTCCTCGGAGGTTATCGTCAACTCCTCCAGAAGGGATTCCTTGGGTTTGATCAAATCACCCTCAATATCGACTTGCCCCAATCGATAGCGATCCCCTTCAGAGACTTTGATGATAATTTCAATTTCATCCTCTTGGAAAACCACACTCGGATCGGATACTTTGATGTTGATAAAACCATTGTTCTGGTAAAAGGTGGAAATGGAAATGACATCCTGGTTAAGTTTTTCCAGATCCAATTCACCCGACCCGGTAACCCAGGAGAGCCAGTCCTTCTCCTTGGTGCGCATATTTTCTTTGAGATCATCTTCGTCGAAGGTCTGGTTGCCCACAAAACGGATGGTTTCGATACTGATTTCCTCACCTTCCGTTATGCTGAATTCCACATTGGCCTGGTTATTGTCCACCACTTTGATGTCATATTTGACGCTGGCATTGTGATAATTTTTTTCCTTGTATAAATCCTCGATGACCTGTGCATTGTCTTGAACACGGGTCAGATTCAGCACCGAACCGGCTTTTAAGGAGATGTTTTCGCGGATTTCGTCGTCGTCATAAACAGAATTCCCACTGAACCCAATGGCGAGTATGGTCGGTTTTTCCTTTACCTGAAAAATAACCTCTCTACCCCCAGCGACATCCTCCGCGCGTACCCGGACGTCATCGAAGTAGCCCATCTTGTAGATCGCTTTGAGATCCTCAGAAATTACCTTAGGAATGAATGTGTCGCCAGGCTCCGTGCTGATATTGGGAAGAATCGCGGCCGCTTCGATCCGCTCGTTGCCTTCGATCCTGACATCAACCACCGTCACCAATTCAAACAACTTGATGATTAATTCCTGCGCCAAATCACCGATTTTACCAGATAGATTTTCAATCCCCTGCCCTTCCACGGTAAGGGTTTCAACCGGCGTCGCTTCAAAGGGTGCCTGCACGCGCGCATCGATGCTGAACTGTTGATCAATCCAGGTCAGACTGCCCCAGATGATAAAATCGACCCCATTATCGACACCCATCTGGCGAATCTGATCGGAATCCGCCAGCACCGATTGAATCGGCGGTGCGATGATTGTGGCGCCCTCGGCCGATAAATTCTTCTCGATAATTTTTGGCACCTCCGTTTGCAGATAGGCTAACTCCTGAACGGCGTTTACTTCAAAAGGCAAGACCATCACCCTGGTTTCACCGCAGACCCCACCCGGTGCCAAAGCCACCGTCAGCATAATCATGACAAGCTGTGCAAGACGTCTTAGCATCCCGACTCCTCAATCTAACTCGATCAGTTTGCCATCCATGATCGTCACCCGTCGGGCCATCAGTGCCGCCAGATCGGGATTATGGGTCACGACGACCATTGTCATCTGCATTTCGCGATTCAATTCTACGAGCAATTGGTGCATTTGGCTTCCCGTGTGCTTATCGAGATTACCGGTCGGTTCGTCCGCCAGCAGCAAGGCCGGACGCAATATCAGGGCACGGGCTAAAGCAACCCGTTGCTGCTCTCCCCCGGACAAGTCCGTAACGCGGTGTTCGCGGCGTTGTTCCAGCCCAACCCGATCAAGGATCTGAGCGGCCTTGCGGTAAGCCCGTTGTCGCCGATCACCCCCTATCAGTATGGGCAGCATGACGTTTTCCACGGCTGTAAATTCCGGCAGGAGGTGATGAAACTGAAAAACGAAACCGATGGACTGGTTCCGGAAACGGGCCAAACGGTCCTTGCTCATTGCAAACACATCGATATCACGGAACATCATTTTCCCGCTGTCGGGGCGATCAAGGGTACCTAAAATCTGTAAAAGTGTCGATTTGCCAATGCCCGATGCCCCAACCACCGCCAGGGTATCGCCCTTCGCCAAGGTCAACGCCATCTCCTTGAGAATTTCGATCCTGTGCCCGGCAGCAACGGGATAGCTCTTGGAAAGGGCGCTAATTTGAACCATTGGCTGAACAAGCAAGGTGAAGGAAACTCCTAACCGTAACGGATGGCATCGACCGGATTTAGCCGGGCCGCCTGCTTGGCCGGGTAAAGGGTCGCCAGAAAACAAATCCCAATGGCTGCCAAAGCGATTGTCAATACATCCACGATCTGCAGTTGCACCGGTAGGGTGGTAAAATAATAAATATTGCCCGGCAGTTTGATGAACGGGTAATGCTTTAGAACAAAGCAGACGATGATGCCCAGAATGACCCCCAGCGCCGTCCCGAAACCGCCGATAACCATGCCCTTGATCACAAAAATGCGCATGATACTGCCATCGGTGGCGCCCATTGCCTTCAATATGGCAATGTCCTTGGTTTTTTTCATCACCATCATGATGAGCGTGCTTGCGATATTGAATGCCGCCACAAGTACGATCAGCGTTAGAATGACGAACATGGCCGTTTTTTCAAGTTTGAGTGCAAAAAAAAGATTGGCGTTCATTTGCATCCAATCTTTGGTCCAATAAGGAAAACCCAAGCGATTTTTGATCTGTTCCGCCACCTGATCGGCCTGGTAAATATCCTTGACCCTAATCTCAATGCCACTGACGGCATCGCCCATTTTCAAAATGCGCTGCGCATCTTTTAGCCTTACGAAGGCATATGCCTCGTCAAACTGATACATGCCCGAAGCAAAGAAGCCCGCCACTTGGAAACGCTTCATGGCCGGCACATGCCCGATGGGAGAAACCATCCCGCGAAATGAAATCAGATAAAGCGTATCACCTTCCACCACGTTGAGCTTGCGCCCCAATTCTTGCCCGATAACAATGGGGGCAACGGTGTCCTTGGCCGGATCAGCTTGTCCCGCGGGGTAGAGCCGGCCTAAGGCCTCCTCCATGCCGGCGATGCCCGATCCTGTACCGTAGGGCGGGTCAATCCCTTTCAGGACCGCACCCGAAGCGCCGGCGGCGGAACGCAGCATGGACTGCGTGTATATAAATGGACGGGCGGAAACCACACCTTCTTCCAGCAGAACGGTATCAATGAGGTTTCGATAATCGGTGATTTCGCCGCCATAACGCATCAGGATGGCATGCGAATCAACACCAAGAATACGAGATCTGAATTCTGATTGGGCACCGGCCATGACGGCAATGACGACAATGAGCGCCATCACACCAACGGTCACACCCGCCGTGGAAAGAACGCTGATCAGCGAGATAAACCCCTGTTTTTTGCGCGCCCTGAGATAGCGCTTTCCTATGAAGGCCTCAAATCGCATGATGAAGTTGCTACCTGTAACGACTTGACAATAACATTTTTTTATTCCCGTCCAGCGTGACCGCCTGGTTACCTCTGCCCGAACACGCCCTGGTGCTTCAGCATGGATCGCTGTTTGGACGGCGGCGCGGAGCCCAAGATTGTCCGAGGGCAAGGCCCTGTGCTGTTTCAGCCCTAAGCGCCGGTAGGCATGGTTATATGTAATTCAGGCGCCGGGGTCAATTCATCGTCCCCAAGACGTTGGCCCGGGCCACGGGGATGGCTTTCATTCACCGCCGGCGGGGCTTTGCCGCGCGGCGTTTCCGATCCAGCCTTGCAAGGGTCTCGCCAATCCCCTCGTGATACAAAAAAATCCCACTCTTACAGAGAGTTAGAGCTCGCTATAAGAATGGGCAAGCCATGCAAATTAATCTATTTAAGGCCAAGAGTCAAGCAGGGAGGGGTGTCAGGCGATTGAGCTTGATGATAAATATCGTCCCCTGCCCCGGTTGGCTCTCGACCTCCAGCCAGCCTTCATGGGATTCTAATATGGTATGCACGATCGACAGCCCCAACCCGGTTCCATCGGGTTTGCTTGTGTAAAATGGATCGAAGATGTGACCGAGATCTTTTTCCGATATTCCGCAGCCGCTATCGGAAATACAAATGCTGGCAATATGCGGTTTGTTCGATTCGACCCGGATATCAATCTGGCCATCGCCGTCAATGGCCTCGACCGCATTTAACAGAAGGTTCCACAACACTTGCCGGAAGTGGTCCGGATCCATCGTCACCCATAATCCCTTCTGCCCGCTCAGGCGTATGGTGATCCTATCCCGGCAACGTTTATCCTGCTCCACCAGTCGGACCGTTTCAGGGATGGCCTGATCAAGCGCGATCGGCTTGCTTTTGCCCGAAGGCGGGCGGGCGAAGAGCAGAAAATTTCCGACCAAGGCGCTCAAGCGATCGGCCTCGCGCAGGATGATCCGCATGAGTTTGTCACGTCCCGGGTCATAAGGCATCTCTTCGCGCAACAATTGGATCGAACCCGTAATGGAGGCCAGCGGGTTTTTAATCTCGTGGGCCAGGCCGGCCCCCATTTCACCGACCGCGGCCATCTTTTCGACACGCTGAACGCGGGCACTCATCGCGTAAAGCTCTTTGCGTGTTCGCCGCGCCTGTTCGGCCAGAAGACTGCTTAAAAAAGCGACCGCAAAACACGCAAAACTGGTCGTTACAACCTTGTAGAACACGTATTGCCAGCTGTAGCTGGAAACATTTATCGTGTTGCCTAAGTAAAACGGACTTATCCAGCCCAGATACTCCAACTGGGCCAGCGCCAGGAACAACAGGCTGCAGACACAGGCGATGATCATGCTGCCACGGCGATATAGCAGCATGCTGGTGTAAATAATAATGACCAGATAAAGGAAGGAGAAGATGCTATCAAGGCTGCCCGTGACAAAAATGACGGCGGTGACGGCCACGCAGTCGATGGCGATCTGCACGTAGGCAAAAAGTGCTTCGTGCCGAATACGCGAATGAATGAGCGCATAGAGGAACGAGAGGATAAAGAGTGCCGCAATGACGCCGTAGAGAATCAGAAAGGGGTGTTGGATGTTCGGATCGGGACGGTTGAGATGACTGAAAACCGTCAGGCACAACATGAGGGATGTAAACAGGACACGGGCAAGGATTAACCATCGCAGTTTTTGCCGGGGCTCATTGGGGGGGGCTTGGCTAAGCGTCATCGATCGCTATTTCTGCAGGTGCCCTTTTGAGTGGGCCGCCGTTTTTTAACGAGGTAAATAATGGTACCACAAACGGCACACCAAAAGACGGTTCCCCCAAAAAGCGCCCGCAGACAGGGTATGGATAGGGTCCTTTGGGCGACAGCGTCTAATTGATCGCACCCGCCATTTTGAAAATCGGCAGATACATCGCCACGACCAGGCCACCGATCGTCACACCGAGAAATACCAGCATAAACGGTTCGATCAAGGCGGTTAAATTTTCGACGGCCTGATCGACTTCTTCATCGTAAAAATCGGCAATCTTACCCAACATGGCATCCAAGGCGCCGGTGGCCTCGCCCACCGATATCATCTGGCACACCATCGAGGGGAACACACCGCTTTCAGTAAGGGGGTCGGCCATCGTACGCCCTTCCGAAATTCCGGTACGGGTTTTCATGATCGCATCTTCAATCGTCTTGTTGCCCGATGTTTTACCGACAATATCGAGCGCTTCTAAGATGGCCACACCGCTGGCCAGCATGGTTCCCATGGTCCGCGTAAATTTGGCGACGGCGACTTTTCGCAGCAGATCACCGAAAACAGGCAAACGGAGCACGGTCCGATCGACAGCGGCACGGCCCTTCTCGGTGCGGTAAAAACGTCGAAAGGCGAATATGAAAAGAAACACGGCCAAGAAAACATACCCGTAATTTGCGCGGGCAAAATCGCTAAGGGCCACGACGATCTGCGTCGGCGCCGGCAATTCGGACCCAAAATCAGCAAACATCTCCTCAAAAACGGGAATCACAAAGATGAGAATTACGGCCAAAACCACGATCGCAATGAGAAGCGTCACGATGGGGTAGGTCATGGCCCCCTTAACTTTGCGCTTCAGATTAGCGGCCTTTTCCATATATGCCGATAGGCGTCTCAAAATGGTATCTAAAATACCGCCCATTTCTCCGGCGTGCACCATGTTGACGAACAAATCGTCAAACTGTTTGGGAAAGCCTTTCAAGGCTTCGGCAAGCGTACTACCGCTTTCCACATTTTCCTTAATGCTCTTGAGCATTTTTTTAAAGGTTGGATTTTCTTGCTGGCTGTGAAGGATATCGAGGCATTGGATAATGGGCAAGCCGGCATCGATCATGGTCGAAAACTGCCGGCAGAAGAGGATGACATCGTTATGCTTGACCCCCGGCTGAAGAAAGGACACGTTCTCCAACAGATCTTTAGGTTTTTTCTTGATGCGGACCGGTGTTATCTTCATTCGGGTCAGATGGTTCCTGACAGCATTTTCATTGGAAGCATCCATCTCCCCTTTCTGGGTTTCACCTTTCCTGTTTTTTCCCGTCCAGAGATAGACCGGCATACCTGATTCCTCCTCGTAGCATTGGGAACACGTCGTTAAGCTTGAAATGATAGCGCTAATCCAAAAGGGCTGCTTCCCATGTACGGCATGGCTTTAAGTGCTTCGCCATTACACATGGCGAGGATTTTCAGCCGTTTTCATGCTCAATCGGCCATGCAGAGCATGGCCGCAGAATATCCTCATAACATCTTAAAATACTAAAATTTTATAGGGTTTGTCAATTCTTCCCTAAAATTTCGATGCGATTTTGCACGGGCTTGTAACAACCTCGGCCAAATTATCCGGCTTCAGTTTAAAGACCACCGGCCGGGCTTTTTTTCTACTCCTCCTTCGTGATCGTCAGGTTGGCTTCCCCGGGTGCTCGCAGGGGCCGTACAACAGACTAAACCAGCCCTTGCCGATCAAGTGGCCCCGTGGTAATTCTTGCCGCCAACTTGATTCAGCCCCCTTTCTATGCCACATTCCATCTGGTGTGCACGACACGCAGGCGGTCAGGCACATGGCACAGGCCCCCTTTACCTTTCGCATCGGAAATTTCCGTGGACAAAGACAATCACCATAGCGCGCAGAATTTAACCGTTATCACCACCCACATCAATGCCGATTTTGATGCCATGGCCTCCTTGTTGGCCGCCCAGAAACTTTACCCCGAGGCCGTGGTGGTCTTTCCAGGCTCACAGGAAAAAAATCTTCGAAATTTCTTCGTCAATTCGATGGTTTATCTATTTAATATGGCCGATATTAAAGAAATCGATTTCAACCGGGTCAGAAGACTCGTTTTGGTGGATACCCGGCAAGCCAAAAGGATCGGTAAAATGGCCGCGCTTTTGAAGCGGCCCGAGATCGATATCCACGTTTACGACCACCACCCGCCGGCACCCAATGATATCGAAGGGCACTATGTCGTCCACGAAATGACGGGCGCCAATGTCACCTTGCTGGTGGAAAAAATACGCGCGGCAGGACTGTCCCTTACCGCAGATGAGGCCACCATTATGGGCCTTGGCGTGTATGAAGATACGGGATCTTTCACCTTTCCATCGACCACCGAGCGGGATCTGCAAGCAGCCGCCTGGCTGCTTGCAATGGGCGCCAACCTAAACGTCATTACCAACTTGATTACGCGCGAAATCACTCCCGAACAGGTCCGTTTGTTGAATGACCTGCTGCAAAGGGCCATTCGTCACCATATTCACGGCATTGAGGTGGTGGTAACCAGCGTAACGACGCGCCACTATATGCCGGACTTTGCGTTTCTTGTGCATAAAATGATGCGCATGGAAAATATTGACGCCATATTTGCGATTGCGCGCATGGACAACAAGATCCACATCGTGGCCCGCAGCCGGGTTTCAGAAGTGAATGCCGGAGTGGTTCTGGCAGATTTCGGCGGTGGCGGCCACGCCTACGCCGCGGCGGCCTCGGTGAAGGAAAAAACCCTCGCCCAGACCGAACACGAATTGGTCGACACGCTCTATGCCCAGGTGCAACCCCGACGCAAGGCCTCGGACGTCATGTCCGCCCCCCCCATCCACGTCGGCCCGGAGCTGACCTGCGGTCAAGCCAACGAATTATTGAATCGATACAGCATTAATGCGCTGCTGGTTATCCAGCCGGCCCGCCACCCAAAACTGGTGGGCTACATAACGCGCCAGGTGATCGAAAAGGCGCTCTACCATCAGCTGACCGATGTACAGATCAGCGAATACATGACCACCGATTTTGCCCACGTCAGCCCTGATGCGGATCTCGATGAAATTCAGGAAAAAATCATTGAAAACAAGCAACGCATTCTTCCCGTCGTGGGACCATCAGGTGTTGAAGGCGTGATCACACGCACGGACCTGCTGAATTTGCTTGTCCGCAAGTTGGGCCGCAAAGATCTGCGAACCAATACGAGCAGTGAGAGCACGGTGCACGCCCGCACACGCATGATCGTAAAATTCATGCACGAACGGTTGAATGAACGCCTCATCGGCTTGCTCAAAGCCATTGGCGAAACCGCCCAGGAGCTCAACTTTAACGCCTATGTCATCGGTGGTTTTGTTCGAGACATGTTTCTCTATCGCGCCAATGAAGATATCGATGTGGTTATCGAAGGCGATGGAATCGCTTTCGCCCGCCGATTTTCCAAGGCGATGGGTGCTAGAATCCACACGCATGCAAAATTCGGCACCGCCGTGGTGATCTTCCCCGATGGTTTCAAGATTGACATCGCTTCCGCCCGCATGGAGTATTACAAGTTCCCGGCCGCCCTGCCCACCGTCGAGATGAGTTCCTTGAAATTGGACCTTTTTCGCCGGGATTTCACCATCAATACGCTCTGTATTCAATTAAACCCGCGCAAATTCGGAACCTTGATCGATTTTTTCACCGCCCAAAAGGACCTCAAAGAAAAAACCGTTCGCGTCCTCCACAACCTGAGCTTTGTCGAAGACCCGACACGGGCCTTCCGAGCGATTCGTTTTGAGCAGCGCTTTGGATTTAGCATCGGCAAACTCACCGTGAATTTGATCCACAATGCGGTGCGCATGGATTTCTTTCAACGCTTGAGCGGCAAGCGGGTTTTTTCTGAATTGCGGCAGATCCTTATGGAGGAAAACCCTACTCCGGCCATCGTTCGCCTCAAAGATTTCGACCTGCTGAAAGTCATTCACCCGTCCATCGCACTGTCCGATCAACTCGTGGATCTGTTCACTTCCATAAAGAAGGTCGTCGCATGGTACGATTTGCTTTTTCTGGAGGAATCCTATATGAAGTGGGCCGTTTATTTCATGGGGCTGATCCAGCCTTGCGGCATGGCCACCACCAGGGATATCTGCCAGCGGTTCGAACTCGTGCCCAAATTGAAACATCTTTTCGGGAAAGAACGATTTGCCGCCGAGCATAGCCTGGCCGTTTTGGATCGCACGCATCCGTTGGACAACAGCGCGGTTTATCGCGAACTGGCACCCTTTCGCATCGAACTGGTCCTCTATATGATGGCGGCGGCCCGCATGGAAAACGTACGCAAGGCGATTTCACATTACTGCGTTCATCTTCGATTCATACAACCGCTGTTGAAGGGTAAAGATCTGCGTAATTTGGGGCTGCCTCCGGGCCCCCGCTACCGACAAATTCTGGATGCCATCCGAGACCAAAAACTGAACGGTCACCTGGAAAGCCGCAAAGACGAGCTGGACTTTGCCAAGCGCCTGATCGATCCGTTAGCAACTTAATTTGATGATCTTGTCTTCATCCATGGAAGGCGCATATGAGCAAAAAAATTGTATTGACCGGTATTACCACCACCGGTACCCCCCATATCGGTAATTACGTCGGTGCGATTCGCCCCGCCATCGAAGCCAGTCGCGCCCCTGACGCGCGGTCATTTTATTTTCTGGCCGACTACCACGCCCTCGTTAAATGCCATGATCCGGCCATCCTGCGGCAATCGACGCTTGAGGTGGCCGCCACCTGGCTGGCGTTGGGGCTCGATCCGGATACCTGTATTTTCTACCGCCAGACCGATATACCAGAGATCCCCGAACTGACCTGGATTCTTACCTGTCTGGCGGCCAAGGGTTTGATGAACCGGGCCCACGCCTATAAAGCCGCCGTGCAGGAAAACGAAGCGATCAAGACCAAGGATCTGGACAAGGGAATCAATATGGGGCTTTTTTGCTACCCGATCCTGATGGCCGCCGACATTCTGATGTTTAGGGCCTCCAAGGTTCCCGTGGGCAAGGATCAAATCCAGCATTTGGAGATGGCCCGTGACATTGCCGCCCGATTCAATCATGTTTTCGGGGAAACCTTTGTCCTGCCGGAAGCTGTCACAGACGAAAAAACGGCCATTCTTCAGGGATTGGACGGACGCAAAATGAGCAAGAGTTACCAGAATACCATCCCGTTGTTTGTCGCCGAGAAGAAACTGCGCAAGTTGATCATGAAAATCAAAACCAATTCCCAGCCCCCGGAAGAACCAAAGGATCCGGATACGTCCACCCTGTTTCAAATTTTTCAGGCTTTTGCCGCGCCGCATGAGATCCGTGCCCTTCGCCAGAGATACGACGAAGGTATCGCCTGGGGCGAGATGAAACAATTCCTTTTCGAATATCTGAATGACCATCTCAAGGCGCCCCGCGCACGTTATGCCGAACTCGTCGCGCATCCGGATCAGATTGAGCGGGTGCTTCAAGAAGGCGCGCATAAAGCCCGCCAGTACAGCAAACCGTTTCTAAGCAAGATTCGCCAGGCGATCGGCGTTGCACCGCTTGGATAGTGCATCCCTCTGTCCCAAGCCAAAACGTTACCCTATCTGAAACGCAAGCATCCATGACGGACGGCTATCAAATCCAGTTGGAAGATCTCTTCGAAGGCCCCATGGATCTTCTCCTTCATCTCATAAAAAAAAACGAACTGGATATCTACGATATCCCCATTGCCTTCATCACCCGCCAATTCCTGGACTATCTGGAATGGATCAAAGCCATGAACATCGAGTTGGCCGGTGATTTCATGGTCATGGCGGCCACCCTTACCCAAATCAAATCACGCATGCTGCTTCCGGCCTATGATAACCAGGAGGATGATGAGGAGGATCCCCGCAGTGCCATCGCGCGCCCCTTGATCGAGTATCTACAGATGAAGGATGCCGCCGAGCAGCTAGCCAGCCGCGATCTGCTCGGTGATAAAACCTTTGTTCGTTCGGCATCGCCGCAGGCGATTGGTTTTGCCCTCGAAGAGAAAGAAATTCAAGTCGGCCTGTTTGAACTGATCGATGCCTTTCGCAAGATTTTGGATGATGTTTCCGGCGAACACCACGTGAATCTTCATACCGACCGCATTTCGGTCAAAGACCGCATCAACGAGATTGTCGATCTGCTGGAGGAAAAAGGCTCCATCAGCTTCGATGAGCTTTTCATCAAAAGTCGGACCCGTGCGGATGTGATCGTCACATTTCTGGCCGTTTTGGAAATGGTCAAATTAAGTCTCTTGACAATCACCCAGCATACCCAAACAGGGGTGATCCGGATGTTCTATCAATGACCAAACCACTCAAATTCATTATTGAAGCCCTCTTGTTTGTCACCGAAGAGCCGCTTTCCATCCGGCAAATCAAGCAGTTTCTTGAAACCGAGGAAAGCGCTGCTATCGGCGCGGCGATGGATGAATTGATCGAAGAGTATGCCCAGCGCGGAGGGGGGTTTGAACTGCGGCAGGTGGCGGGCGGGTTTCAGTTTCGGACCCGATCGGAATACAGTGAATGGGTCAAGAAACTTCTTAAGCCTTCGCCCGCCCGATTGAGTCGGGCAGCACTGGAAACACTGGCGATCATTGCCTACAAACAACCTATCACTAAGGCCGATGTGGAACATATTCGGGGTGTTGATTGCGGTGGTGTTCTGCGCATGCTGCTCGAGAAAAAACTCATCCGCGTTTTGGGGCGCAGGGATATCCCCGGTCGTCCGATGATCTACGGCACGACCCGGCAATTTCTAGAGGTATTCAACCTAAAAGATCTGCGTGATCTGCCGTCGCCCAAAGAAATTGCCGCCCTAGGAACGGAAACAGAGGATGATCTCTCTTTATCGGCGGCCCTGCCCGAAAATCAGTTGCCTTCTGGCCACGATGCGCCACTCCCCGCCAATGAATCTCCTGGGGACGTTGAGTCCCTGAACTCCGCCCCTTCCAGCACCAAGGAGGGTCAGGGGGACGGGACCCCCCGGGAGGCGGCCGCCGAGGCCCCGGAGGATCACCAAAGACATCGCGCCTCAACTGAAAGGAATGGGTCCGCAATGGATAGGCCCCCGGGAAACGGTCTGCCTCAAGACATGCCAGAGGCGGCGAATCGATCGCCAGCCGAAGATTCGCGCGTATCGCCGGACCATCGCAATTCAACTGGAATTGCCCAGGAAAAACAATCTGATCGAAATAAATCTTGACTTGAAATTTGGGCCAAGATTATAAGAAAGCCTTATCTTCATTATCAAAATTCACCGGTTTGGAGAATCAGAGGGGTTGCAATGAATAAGTCAGACTTAATGTTGGCCTTGAAGGAAAACGTCAACCTCAACCGCCAGGAGGCCGAAAAGATCGTCAATATCTTCTTCAGTTCCATTGAAGAGTCTTTGGGTCGTGGCGGGCGTGTTGAAATCAGAGGTTTCGGCAGCTTTACGGTCAATGGCTATAAGTCCTATACCGGGCGCAATCCCAAAACCGGTGAACAAATACGTGTGCCTGCCAAAAAATTGCCCTTTTTCAAAGTGGGCAAAGAACTCAGGGAGATGGTCGATATCCAGGATTGAAGGGCGGTTAACTCAGCGGGAGAGTGCTACCTTCACACGGTAGAAGTCACTGGTTCAATCCCAGTACCGCCCACCAATGATATCAAGGGGTTACGGCATGCGTCGTAACCCCTTGCTGCGTTTTGGTTTCCCTAAATCCAAAACGAACCAAGATCGAGGGGCAACCGGTGCAAGCCGTGTTTGCCTTTAACCCGTCTATTTCATGAAAATATTGATGCCAACTTGCCTTGATGAATTGGCGCCCTGTCTTGTGGGCAGGTTGCGCTAAATGTGTCCGGCAACCCTATGGGGAGCGGAGCATTTCAGAATGCAGCGCACAGCATCGTCACCCGGCGGGCAAGCCTGAGGCATCCCCTCCCGGCGTCAGCAGGCGCTTGCGCGCGCATGCCGGCCACAGCGCTTCGG
>JASFFM010000064.1:0-14230 GCA_050124295.1 Desulfobacterales bacterium
AGTGTCAGCATTTACCTGGACTACAATCTGAGCCGTCGTATTCCCGGCCGAAATCGGTATCGGATTAGCCGACAGGAGCGAATAGTCCGTTCCATCGACATCACCCGTAATGGTATAAGATACTTGTACTTCCGAACCTGAAGGGACATCTAACGTTATATCAAAGGTGCGGTTGCCGCTATCTTCCATGGCGGCGCCAGGGTCACTGACGCTGACAACATCAGCCAATGCAACAGAAGGCACAAGAAACAACAGGGTCAGGAGCATCCGCCCGAGCACTATTCTGTTTCTTTTAGGATTCGTCTTCTTCATCTTTCCGTCCTCCTGCTGCATCCGTTCAGCGCTATTCCGCAGCGTATGATTTCTTCGTCGCAGTAGATTCAAGGTCTATTCATGGTATTTTTCAGGCTGACAAGCATTCCATTTCGGCAATCGCTCCGGTCGCGTTTCAAAACCGTCGTTTGTACCCCGCTTCAATCAGAGCTTGTCCCAAGTCGCTGTCATGAAAACTGTAAACAGCATAGGACCGCACCTGGGTGGCATTGGTCATAACCAGCGAGTCGCCCGCCATCACCCCCTTGTCGAGCGCGCAGAAGCCAACCTCAGGATCGAGTGTCGTGGGCACTGCGTTGTCATCGCCGCCCACCAGATCGAAATCCCAATTCTCGGCCTTGGTCATGTCATCAGCAGTATCGGCCGCGAAAAGCCAGGCCGGGGTGCGCGCTTTCAGATCCAGGGTGTCGGCCTCTTCGATGGAAAAACCGCCTTCGATGACACCACCCTCCGTCCGGAAAAAGGTTTGTTTACGGGCTACTTCATTCCCCGCAATGAGGGTTTCCATATTGCTTTTGCGCGTGGACCAAATCCCCATCACCGTCAACAATGACAGCATCATCAAAGCGAGGACGATGGCCGAACCGTTGTTATTGGTGAGACTTTGCAGGGGATTTACCAGGCGCGGTTGTAATTCCTGGCAATCTTGTCGAAAGATGGCAGAGCGAATATTGTGGGTTTCATTTTTCATCGGAAAGTCCCTTCGGTCTAGATACCTAAGTTTCGGCAAAGCACTCGGGTTGAATAAGAGCGTTCGATTGGACCTTCCGCCCCGGCCTCTTCTTCCACCGTCATACTGATCTGCACAGAGCGGATATCGTTGAGTTCCGCAGTGATATTTCCATCCTGATCAAAATAGCGGAATTCCAGGTTTGAGACATTTTCGACCAACTGCTGGGTCGTTTGAACTGGCGCGCCGGAGTAAAGTCGAAGATTGAGCGACTCGGTTGCCGCCTCGTAGTAATACTGGACGTTTTCAAAATTACTGTTTTCGATTTCGCCGTTGGCCTCTGTATCGCCAGCCCCCACATTCACACGATCGCAGGTAAAGCGTATCGAGGTCGCGTTGGCCTCCTCAATGCCGGCATCAGCTTGTTTGAGGGGATCCAGTCCGGCCAGTCGTATGTCGTTGGCCATGACTTCCACGGCCATACGCACGACTTGCTGGGCACTGGAGGCTACATCCGTAGTCGTATAGGATCGGCTTAAAGGGATTAATACAGCCATGGCCGCAGCGGCAAAAATGCTGATCATGGCGATCGTGATCAAAAGTTCGATCAAGGTAAAGCCCGCGACAGGCGCGTTTATTTGTTGCGGATTCTTGCTTGCCGTTGAAAATCGGAAAGGATGTTTCATGACTACCACCGTTCGTAGCTAAGCGAATTAATGGAGATGGTACGGTTTCCACCATGGGCTGCATTCCACTGGACCTGGACTTGAATCTGGCGCACGTGGGCAGCCAAAGCCCCGGTAGGGGCTACGATCGTCGTTGTGCGGTTAAAAATGCCCCCGGGATTACCATCAGGATCGATATTGTTTTCGACCTCGTTACTCAATGTATCGAAGGGGATTGTCTTTAACTCTTCCATTTTCTGGTTGGCCAGCATCGTGGCCTGGCTGGTGACATTGCCCACGGTCGTGTTGCGCACCGTAAGCATTTGCATACGTGCCACCGCCAGCATGCCGATGGCGAAAATGCTGATGCCGATCAGCACTTCGATCAAGGTGAACCCAGCATCTCTCGATCGTCGTGAATGGTCCCGTTTCATGTATAACTCCCTTGAAAAGCCGAATTTTCCTCAACCACTAAAGATGTTCCATTCGAACACGGCCGAAGGAACTGACCACGACGCTGTAGCTTTCGCCGCCTGGCGATGTTATCGTGATCGTCCCGGTACTGTTTGGCCCGTTGGCCATGCCCCGGGGATTGAACGCCATGTCATTGTTGGTGAACGTATTATTGGTGATGGTCACCCCGGACGACAGGGTTCGATCGGCAATAAGATTTTCACCCGCATCCCGTACACCGTTTCTGTTGGTATCGACATAGATTTGGTAGGAGGTATTATCAGGAAAAACCACGATAGCATTGGTATTGTGCTTGATGGCACGAAGTTTGGCGGTTTCAAAGGCCGCACGCAGGTTTCCCGCATCGCCGCTGACCTTGGTGCGGTCGCGCCATTGCAGAAAGGAGGGCGCCATAACACCAGCCATGACACCGAGAATGGCGATGGCGATCATTAATTCAAGCAGCGTGAATCCCTTATTGCGTAACATGATGCCTCCCTGAAAAATATGGACACCCTCGTTTAATGCAAAACCTATTCCAAATTCGGCAAGCTCTACACCGGAGGATCCAGGAGCTTGTACATATCCTTCTATCAATTTGTTTTTATACTAATTTTTAACTACATCATCAATATCAGCGTCTATTCTGAGGTTGTCTCAAAGGTCCTTGCCGCAGCAATTAACCCGCCAACCATTAAAAAATTGGCCGACCATTAAAATATTTAATACCTTCTTGTATAATTGCGTTTTCTTGCCACCGGGTGGCGGACACTAACGAACGCGGCACGCGCCGCATTGGTTGATCGTCTTATTTGACCTTTCGATAAATCGACAACTAACCGTCGGTGGAGTGCCTTGGGAGGATATACCAAAACAGAATTTCGGGTGGGCAAACGACAGAAGGGCGTACAGGTCGACGAAAGTCCCTCAGTATCAACACAAAAACGTTTGAAACAGCAGTTCCGTCGCAAGGTGTCATTCATGGAAATCATACGGTGAATCGAGCCATCATCTTCCGGGAGCACTTTAAGCGAATATCCGAAGCGCTGCGGGACTGTGAATCACCCCCGAAGACAGGCAACAGCGTTTTGAAATATCTGTATACCCGGCGTCGGTCCCTCTGGAAAGGGCGCTGCCCCCCTCCGCACTTGAATATGGGCCTGTCGGGTCCAGAGGGGATGGTTGGTCCAGTGATTATAGGCCTCGGGATGCGGCATCAAACCAAAAACACGGCCGGTGGGGTCACAAATACCGGCAATATCCCCCACTGAGCCGTTTGGGTTTGCAGGAAAAGCGCCGTCAGCGGGTGTACCGTCAGGTTTTGCGTAGCGCATCACAATCTGATGATTATGCGCCAACTGTTCCAGGATTTCTGGTGCCGCGGTGAACTTCCCTTCGCCGTGCCGTATGGGTAAATCCAAGATATCCAATCCTTCGGTAAATACACAGGACGTTTGCGGATCGGTTTTTAAGGTTACCCAGTCGTCGCGGAAATTGCCGCAGTCGTTAAAGGTCAGCGCCACCGTACGGGCCTGATAATCGCCGCCGAGACCGGGCAACAAACCGAGGTTCACAAGAGTCTGGAATCCGTTGCAGATTCCGATCACGAGGCGTTGCCCTTCGACAAAAGCCCGTAATTGGTCACCGATATTGGTGCGCAGACGGACCGCCTGAAGCACACCGGCCCCATGGTCGTCACCCCAGCTGAAACCGCCGCCAAGAGCCAAAATCTGGTAGTCTTCCAACCGAGCGGAACCGTCAATGAGGGCATTGATGTGCACCCTCACGGCTTGGGCACCGGCCAACTCAAGCGCATAGGCCGTTTCCAGATCGCAGTTCAAACCGAAGCCAGTCAACACCAGAGCACGTATTTTACCAGTCATACCAGATCTCCAAAGGGTGCTTTCCAGATGATTTTGAGTTCATCTAGGGCCAGGTCGACAAGTTGGGCGTCCGAGACTCCGTTGAATACTAAACGGGGCGTCTCGGTCACGACCCCAACACATCGGCAGTTCGTATCCCCCATGATCTCTTCAAATGCCTGTCCGCAATCCGGGGCAACCGTTACCAGAAAACGGCCGGCCGATTCCGAAAAAAGCAACCTATCCTCCCTCAAAGAGGTGTCTGATGGAACCTTAGCGAGGTCAATGGTCAGGCCGAAACCGCCAGCCATGGCCGCCAGTGCGGCATGGACAGCCAGTCCACCACGGTATATGCCCCGCACCGAAGCCGTCAATGAACTAGCAATGGCGGCCTGCAAAGCGCGATAGCATGGATGAAATGTCTCAGGGTGCACCTGGGGCACTTGCTGGCCAATGTAGCCAAGGTGTTCATAGTATTCGGAAGCGCCCAGTTCGTTCTTCGTCAATCCCAGAATGTAGATTCGATCACCCGGGGCTTTGACATCCATCGTCGTGCAGAGTGAAATATCGGGTACTCGCGAGATGGCACTGAATTGAATGGTCTCAGGCGCAGACACCTTGTGGCTGATCCCGTAGCGGCCTGCCAGATTGCCGTCCACGTACATGCTGTCCTTTCCCGACAGCAGGGGAACGCGATACGCCAAGCAGGTTTCCCGCAAAGCACGACAGGCCCTTACGAGCTGCGCGGCCTTAAACTTGCCATCGGGATTCTTTTCCGGATGGTACTGGATATTGGGCCAGCAAAAATTGTCCACCCCGCCCACGTGATCGATATCACCCCCTACGGCGATCACCCGTCGAAGGGCCTCATCGATGGTACAGGCGGTCATGTGGTAGGCGTCAATTGCCGAATAGTTTGGAAGCAGGGCCTGGGAAAAAGCCAAACCGCTGTCGCTGTTCAGAACGGGCCGAATGACGGAGGCATCGCTTGGCACATCACGATCCACACCCACCAAGGGTTTGATCACGCTCCCACCCTGGACTTCGTGATCATATTGGCGAACCACCCATTCCTTGGAACTGATATTTGGCCTAGCCAAAATATCCAGTAGCAAGCGTCCGTAGTCCGCCGGCGCTCCAAGCACAGGCTCGCGCAACCCCCGTGCCTCCGGCGGCAGCCATTGGGCTTCAAATTCCCACTGGGGGAATCCGGATTCTAAAAAATCGAGATTCACGTAAGCGCAGGTCTCGCCATTGTATTTGATGTGCAACTTGCCTGATTCAGAGTAGCGGCCGATGACCGTGCTTTCCACGGCGTGCCTGCGAGATAGCGCCATAAAACGCTCCACGTCTTGCGGTCGAACAGCCACCGTCATACGTTCCTGGGATTCCGACACCCAGATCTCCCATTGGTCCAGCCCTTCGTACTTGAGCGGCACAGTTTCCAGATCCACGGTGCATCCGTTGGAAAATTGGGCTGATTCCCCGATCGAAGAAGACAGCCCACCGCCACCATTGTCGGTAATAAACTGGATCAGGCCCTCGTCGCGGGCTTCCAGCAGAAAATCGTGCATTTTCTTCTGGGTGTATGGATCGCCAATCTGGACATGACCGGCCGGCGTGTTTTCGGAAAAGACCTCGGATGCGGCCGTCACGCCATGGATGCCGTCTTTGCCCACGCGACCGCCGCACATGATGATACAGTCGCCATTGGAGGTTGTTTTCCGGTCGGCGGGTGTATCCCCCACACGGGCCGGCATGAGACCGACGGCGGTGACAAAAACGAGGCATTTCCCGAGGTATCCGGGGTTAAAAAGAATATGGCCGAAGGTGGTGGGGATACCGCTCTTATTGCCGCCGTCGCGCACGCCTTCAATAACGCCGTCCAGCAGGCGCCGGGGGTGCAGATGGGGTTGCAGGTCGCCGTCGTAATCCCGCGGACCGACACAATAACCGTAGCCTCCCATTAGCAGGCGGGCACCCTTGCCCGTGCCCAGCGGATCACGATAGACGCCCACGATGCCGGTGATCGCCCCGCCATAGGCCTCCATATTGGAAGGTGAATTGTGTGTCTCGCCGGTAATGACATAAAAGTGATCGTCGTCAAAACGGCCGATTCCGGCGTTATCCCACAAAACGGAGACGACCCAGTCCTTTTCGGCCTGCAACTGAAGCGTTGGGGCTTCGATACAGGTCTTGAAAAGGCTGTCAATATCTTCGCTGAAGCCGGTCAAAGGCTCGGAATAGTGAAAGAGCCCGCGGAAGGTATTGTGGTTGCAGTGATCGCTGCGGGCCTGGGAAATATATTCCAACTCGATATCAGTGGGATCGGACAGCCCCACCCGCTGACGCGCTTCCCGAATGCTGTCTTTTAAAAAATAGCGACGAATCGTGGGAATATCGTTGGGATTGAGGGCTAGATTGCGCTCATCGCTCACAGCTTGCAGGGACTGGTCGCTCTCAATGGGGATGGTGCTGACCGTCGGGGTGTGGTTCAGCCTGACTTTTGGAATGATGATACCGATCCCTTGGGCGGGGTCCCAATCCCTGGCGTGAATGATTTTCCACTGCTGGATAATGTCGTTGGCCAACAATTCTTCGGCGATTTTCCGAGCACCATCTTCGGTCAAGGCTCCACCCACCAGACAGTAGCGCTTGGAAGTATAGATATTCTCTCCGGGTGCCAACCGGAGGCCTAAGATATCTTCAATGGCTTCGACCCCCGTGCTGCCGGGATTGTCGCGAACCCCCGGGCGGAATCCGATCCACACCGTCCAATCAAAAGCGACCGGAAGAGGATCGTAGGAGGACTCCTGGGTCACCGGATTTGTGAACACCTCCCGGCGAATGGTCTCCAGCTGTTCCGCCGTAAGGTTGGCATCAATGGTGACTACCGATACTGTGCGCACGGTGTCCAGCCGAATACCAAAATAGTCTCGGGCTTTCTGGCGAAGGGTTTCCCCCTCCGCATCGAACAAATCGGGTTTGAGGGTTACTTCGAGTCGATGCGGCATGACGACGGCCTCTCTGGGCTAGAGGTTTACGATATCGTTGTAAATGACGAATATCATCAGCATTATCAGCAAAAATATACCAAGCTGCTGAGCAATTTCACGGACTTTGATGCTCACCGGACGCCGACTGATCATCTCGATGGTGAAAAACATCAAATGTCCGCCGTCCAATACCGGGATGGGCAGGAAATTCAGAATACCCAGATTGATGGATATCACCGCCGTAAAGATCAGTAAGTTGACCACGCCCTCACGCGCCTGGGCCCCGGCCATCTGGGCGATCTTAATCGGTCCGCCCAGAGTGGCGGCGGGCAGTTTCCCTTGAATAAGCTTCACCACGCTGAGGACTGTCAATGCCGTAATTTCATACGTCCTGGCCACACTCATGCGTGCGGATTCCACCAGGGTAAGTTCCCGCGGAATCACATCCCCCGCCGACCGAATTCCGATGACATAGCGCTCGATATCCTCGCCGAAGAGATTCTGGGCGGTCTTGAGTTCGGGCGCCAATTTAACCGACAGGCGCTGTCCGCCACGCTCGATGACAAAGGTCATCGGTCGCCCCTGGCTTGCGGCGATCTGGTCTGCCATCTCCTCCCAACTGGTAATTTCGCCACCATCGATGGCCACCACCAGGTCATCCTTCTTTAAGCCGGCTTGGGCCGCAGCGGACGGTGATTCCACCTCACCAACAAGGGGACGCAGGACATAGGTCCCGGAAGTCTGAAATACCAGAAAGAAAATGGCCATCGCCAGCAGCAGATTGGACATGGGACCGGCCGCTACAATCAGGAAGCGCTGCCAGACGCGCTTGTGAGTAAAGGACTGCGGGATCAGGTGAGGCTCGATTTCCGTATCCGGCTCTTCCCCAACCATTTTGACATACCCGCCGAGGGGGATAAGCGACACCCGGTAGTCGGTCGCACCGATGGTCTTGCCGACGAGGCGCGGGCCAAATCCAAGCGAAAATTTTTCCACACCGACGCCGAACAGACGCGCTACCAGGAAATGGCCGAGTTCATGAAAAAAAATCAGCGCACCGAGTACAATTATAAAAGCAAAAATGGAGCTACTCATTGGATTCTATTATACCTTCTGAAGGTTGCCCAAGGTGGGCTGGGATTTGCTGATGACTGTGCCTGACCGAGATGGGATCATAAGGGAATTGCCGTAAAACTTCAAGCATTGCATCTTCGAATTTCGCGTTCCGCCAACTCTCGGGCCTCACGGTCGGCCTCACGAAGCTGATCAATGGTTGGCTGGCTCTGATAGGGATGACGATCCATGGTTTCTTGAATCACGCGGGGGATATCGATAAAGCCGATGCGCCGTTGCAAAAAAGCATTCACGACGATCTCGTTGGCAGCATTGAGAACCGCCGGCAGGGTACCTCCCCGGGCACAGGCCTCCAAAGCAAGGGCCAGGCAAGGAAATCTCTCGATATCAGGAGGTTCAAAGGTCAATTGGGCTAAAGTGGTAAAATCGGGAAATTCCAGTTGAAGCGGAAGACGATCAGGATAGGCCAAAGCAAAGCCGATCGGCCCTTTCATATCAGGGATGCCGAGTTGGGCCAGAACGGAGCCGTCCACGAATCCCACCATAGAGTGGATGATGCTTTGGGGATGCACCACGACCTTGATTTTATCGGGAGAAACATCAAACAGATGGCGGGCCTCGATAAACTCCAGGCCCTTGTTCATCAGGGTCGCCGAATCGATGGTAATTTTAGCGCCCATTGACCAGTTGGGGTGCTTCAGCGCATCTTCCGGTCGAATGGTGTCGAATTGATCAACCGGCCGGTTGCGAAAAGGCCCCCCCGAAGCCGTCAAAAACAAAGCGGCCACCTCCTGATGGGGGTGCCGGCCAATGCACTGGAAAATCGCGCTGTGCTCACTGTCCACAGGCAAAATGGGGACCCCGGCCGCCGCCGCGCGGGCCATAACGATTTCTCCAGCCATCACCAGCGTTTCCTTGTTGGCCAGCGCAATTGGTTTGCCGGCATCGATGGCCGCCAGCGTAGGCGTCAGCCCGGCAGCCCCCACCACACCGGTCACCACCATATCCACTTCCGGAAGGGCGGCCGCGGTGGCCAGGCCCGACTCGCCCCACAGCAATTCAACCTTCATGTTATCCGGCAGAAGCGCCCGCAGCCGGTCGCGGTTGGCTTCTTCCGACACGACCGCCACATCAGGAAGGAACTCTTCGATCTGACGAGCCAGCCGTTGGACATTTCGGCCGGCTGTAAGGCTGATGACACGGTAGCGGTCTGGGAACTGCCGCACGATGTCCAGCGTGCTGGATCCGATGGATCCCGTTGATCCCAAGACGGCCAGTTTCTTCTTTGCGTTCATAAGCAGGTCAGCGTCCAGCAAAAGCGCTAGTTGTCAGGCCGGTGGACATCCCTGTCGATAGCTCCGCGCTGATGGTGCGGTGGTGGTCGTGAAGGTGAGACAAGGCAAGCCCGTCATGCCGGACCCCCTTCAGAATTCTTATTATGGCCTTATTCCGTTGCCGGATGGCAGAAAGCTATAGCATAGCGATCAACCCGTAGGCCACCGGCCCCGCAAACAGCAAGGCGTCGATCCGATCAAGCATGCCGCCATGACCCGGCAGAATTCCTCCGGAATCCTTGATGCCGCTGGCCCGTTTCATCTGGGATTCGAACAGATCACCGATTTGTCCGGCCGCACCGACGATCAGAGAGAAGATAACGACCTTGCCCCAGGTGATCTCAGGAAATACCGCCGCCCTCATAATCAGACCCGCCATGAGGCTGCCGCCCAGCCCCCCAAGGGCGCCCTCCACGGTTTTCTTCGGGCTGATGGTCGGACAAAGTTTGTGCCGACCGAGGAAGGTGCCCACGTAGAGGGCCATGGTATCACCGGCAAAAACAACGAAAACCAATGTGAGGATCAACCAAAAGCCCTGTGGCGCCTGACGAATCGGAATCAGCAAAACCAGCAGAACAGGTATATAAAGAACACCCTGCAGCTGTTTCTGGACAATCTCCAATACACGGGGATCACGGCCGAAATAGCGCAGTGATAAAGCACCCGCCAGAAGAAGATTGCCTGCCAAAAACCCCGGAATCAGATCCAGACGGCCGACATGGGTCAATCCGGTCAGTATGGGGACCATCGCCAGTCCCAGAGCGGGGATTGCGCCGGGTAGGGTCTTCTGCCACGCGTTGAAGACAATGCGGTAGTATTCCCACATGGCGACAAGGCCGGCCGCGGCGATCAGCGCGGCAAAAGCCACACCGCCACGATAGAGGATATAAATCAGTACCGGCAGAAGCAGGAGGCCTGTGATCCATCGTTTTAAATGCATCATCCGTATCCTGTTCTGACCTTGGACATGCCTGACAGCCGATCGTCCCGGCAGGCCTTCGTGCACCGTCAGCTTGGTTGATCCGGGGAACTGACCCGACCGAAACGTCTCTCCCTCCGTTGAAAATCCGTCAGGATGTGCACTAATTCTGCTTTCCCGAAATCGGGCCACAGGGTGGATGTAAAGTGAAATTCGGCGTAGGCCAACTGCCAAAGGAGAAAATTGCTCAGGCGCATTTCACCGCTGGTTCTGATGAGAAGGTCGGGGTCGGGAATATCATGGGTGAAGAGCGTTTGGGACAAGACCGCTTCGTCGATAGCCGCCGGAGATAAACGACCCGCAGCAACCTCCGATGCGATTTTGCGCATAGCATGGATAATCTCCGAACGACTACCGTAGCTGAGTGCCAGGATGAGACGAAGACCGTCGTTGCCGCGGGTCTGGGACATGACCTGCTCAAGGGATCGGCGAACATCAGCTGGCAAACGGTCGGTTTCACCGATGGTATCGAGGCGGATGTTGTTGGTCAGCAACTCCCGCGCTTCGGTTTGCAGAAAACGTTGGAGCAGCGTCATCAAGGCCTCGATTTCCATCCGTGGGCGTTGCCAGTTTTCAGTCGAAAAGGCATAGAGCGTCAGGTAAGAAATGCCGACTTCACGACAAGCTTTGACGACCGCTCGGACGGCATCGGCTCCTTTCTCATGACCTTTGATCCGATTGAGCAAGCGCTTTTTGGCCCAGCGGCCGTTGCCGTCCATGATAATCGCCACATGCCGGGGTAGGCGGTGGGGATCGAGCGATGCCACCTCCGGTGAAAACACCTCAGAACTCAAGGATCTCTTTCTCTTTTTCCTGATAGATTGCGTCGATCTGTTTTACGAAATCATCGGTGATTTTCTGAACCTGGTCCTGCCCCCTGAAGGCATCGTCTTCGGCGATTTCACCTTCCTTTTTCATACTTTTGAGAAGTTCATTGGCATCCCTTCGGAGGTTGCGGATGGCAACTTTGTGGTCCTCGCAGGTCTTATGGACGGATTTGGCCAGTTGTTTGCGGCGCTCTTCGGTCAGAGGGGGGATGGCGATACGGATAATCTTGCCGTCGCTGGAAGGGGTTAACCCGAGGTCAGATTTAAAAATGGCCTTTTCGATATCCTTGATCACCGACACGTCCCAGGGCTGAATGGTAATGAGCCGGCTTTCCGGTACTGACAGGGAAGCCATCTGGTTGATGGGGGTGGGGGTACCATAATAATCGACACGGATACCGTCCAGAAGGGACAAATTGGCACGTCCTGTGCGCACGCGCTTCAGTTCGTTGTGTAGCGATTTGATCGTCTTGCCCATACTTTCCCGGGCGTCCTCGTATATGTCATCTAACATTGGGGTCCACCTGTTCTGTATGTGGTTGAGGATTGCGAAAGGGGCAGGGCAACCGGAGGAGAGCACTTCAGTGGTGAATCAGTGTACCCACGGATTCCCCGCAAACCACTTTCTTAACATTGCTGGCCTGATTCAAATTGAAGACAGACAATGGCAGCTTGTTATCCATTGCCAGTGAAATGGCCGTCATGTCCATGACTTTCAGCTGACGCTCTAAGACTTCCATATAAGAGACGTCTTTGAGAAAACAGGCTTCGGGATGGGTGACTGGATCGGCATCGTATAGGCCGTCGACCTTGGTGGCCTTGAGCAGGATCTCGGCATGAATCTCCTGTGCACGCAGCACCGCAGCCGTATCTGTGGTAAAATAGGGATTGCCGGTTCCCGCCGCAAAAATGACCACCCTTCCCTTTTCCAGATGACGAACGGCACGCCTGAGAATATAGGGCTCGGCCACTTCATGCATGGAAATCGCCGATTGGGTGCGCGTCTGCATCCCCTGCTTTTCCAAGGCATCCTGAAGCGCCAGGCTGTTGATCACCGTGGCCAGCATGCCCATGTGATCCGCCGAGGCGCGGTCCATGCCATAGGAACTGGCGGCAATGCCGCGAAAGATGTTGCCGCCGCCCACGACCACGGCCACCTGGACACCCAAGTCATGTACCGACTGGACTTCTTCTGCCACGAATTTGATCATCTCGGGGCTGATACCGAAACCCTGATCGCCCATCAGGGCTTCACCGCTGAGCTTCAGCAGAATCCTTCCATAACGTGGCCGGGTCAAATCAGGACTCCCCTATTTGGAAACGCACAAACCGTTTAATGGAAATATTTTCACCGATCTTGGCAATCAGCTCATTGAGCAGATCGGCAATCGTGATGTCCGGATTGCGTACATAGGCCTGCTGCATCAGGCAGCTTTCTTTCAAGAATTTATTCATCTTGCCTTCAACGATTTTCTCGGTCACCTTGTCTGGTTTGCCGGTCTGCTTGGCCTGGTCCACGTAGATGGCTTTCTCGCGGGCCAGGGTCTCTTCCGGCACATCTTCGGGCACGATACCCAGGGGATTGGTCGCGGCAATGTGCATGGCCAGATTCTTGGCGAATTCCTGGAAGTCGTCACTTTTGGCCACAAAGTCCGTTTCGCAGTTGACTTCCACCAGGACACCCAGTTTTCCGCCAGTGTGCACGTATGGTTGTACGACGCCTTCCGAAGTCGCCCGGCCAGCTCTTTTGGCTGCCGTGGCCAAACCTTTTTTGCGCAGAAAATCGATGGCCTTATCCATATCGCCGCCGTTTTCGGCAAGCGCTTTTTTACAATCCATCATGCCCGACCCGGTCTTTTCCCGGAGTTGCTTCACCATCGCTGCGGTAACTTCTACCATAGCTACTCTCCTGTTTTCTCTGTATCGGCGGCGGCCGCCGTATCTTCCGCAGCGGCTTCGACTTCGGCTTCGGTTTCCGATTCGGAACGACGGATGATCTCAACGACCGGTCCGTCCGTGCCGTCTGAAATGACTTTTCTCTCGCCCGGTTTCAAATCGGCACTGCTGGGAACCTCCTCGACCACCTCATCGCCCGCCTTGTCGGCTTCGGCCTGCTGTTTTTCCTGGTAGCGCTGGCGGCCGTCAATGCAGGCATCGGCAATGCGGGCGGTAACCAGTCGGATAGCACGAATGGCATCGTCATTGCCGGGGATGACAAAATCGATTTCATCCGGATCACAGTTGGTGTCGACCACGGCCACGATCGGGATCCCCAGACGACGACCTTCCTTGACGGCGATGGCTTCGCACTTGGGGTCGATGACGAATATGGCACCGGGTAGACCGTTCATGGCCCGGATGCCGCCCAGGTTATTGTCCAGTTTGACGCGTTCCTTGCCCAGTTTCAGGCGTTCTTTTTTAGGAAAGAGATTGATCGTTCCGTCGTTTTCGATCGTGTTCAGGTAATTCAGGCGATCGATGCTCTGCTTGATGGTTTGGAAATTGGTCAGCATACCGCCCAACCAGCGGTTGTGGACATAATACATTTCCGCCCGGTTTGCTTCCTCATAAATGGACTCGCGGGCCTGTTTTTTGGTCCCCACGAAAAGCACCGACTTGCCGTTGGCGACGGTATCCACGATGAAATTATAGGCATCCTTAAACATCCGGACGGTTTTCTGCAAATCAACGATATAAATCCCGTTGCGCGCTCCGAAAATATAGGGCTTCATTTTGGGATTCCAGCGGCGGGTTTGATGACCGAAATGAACGCCGGCCTCCAACAGTTCTTTCATCGTCACATAAGCCATCGTTTGCTCCTTTTACGGTTCGGTTTGGCCACCGTCCCCTTCCTCCCCGCCTCCGACTTTCAAAGAAAGCACCGGGAGACCGGTCCGGGAACGTGTGATTTAGGGTAATTTATGGTAGGGGATCGGCCCCAAAATCGGATTTAATTAACAAAACCGATTGGGTTATGCAACTGTTTTTTACGGTTTCCTGGCCATCCCCAGTTTTGGGGAAGCCGCGAGGGTATACG
>JASFFM010000065.1:0-14093 GCA_050124295.1 Desulfobacterales bacterium
ACGGCGGATCAACGAAACGTCATCGACGCACGCCATTCCAAAACAGCGGCCCCTCCGCCGCATCTCAGGGATGAAGATCCTGGGACAGGAGGGCTGGGCTTTGGCGGCCCGGCGGCCGACCTTGACAGGGACCACCGCCGCGATTAGCTTGCCTGCGTTTAGAGGCGTGCCCGCAAGTCGTTTGTTTGCACAAATCATCGATTCTGAAATGCCATCATGAACCATCATTATCAAAGGGAAATCAACCGGCGCCGGACATTCGGTATCATCAGTCACCCGGATGCCGGAAAAACGACCCTGACTGAGAAACTCCTTCTTTTTGGCGGTGCCATCCAGCAGGCCGGCGCCGTGCGGGCCCGCAAAGCTGCCCGGCATGCCACCAGCGATTGGATGGCGATCGAAAAGGAACGCGGTATCTCGGTGACCAGCTCCGTTATGAAGTTCAATTACCGGGATTTTGAAATCAATCTGCTCGACACACCGGGTCACCAGGATTTTTCCGAAGACACCTATCGCGTACTGACCGCTGTGGACAGCACCCTCATGGTCATCGACAGCGCCAAAGGTGTTGAGCCCCAGACCGAAAAGCTGATGGAAGTCTGCCGGATGCGCAACACGCCGATCATTACCTTTATCAACAAACTGGACCGCGAAGGGATGGCACCCCTGGACATTCTCGACGAAATCGAGAACAAGCTCCAGATTGAGTGCACGCCGCTGTCATGGCCCATCGGTATGGGCAAGCGCTTCAAAGGGGTTTACAACCTCTACCGTCGCGAGTTGCATTTGTTCGGACCCGGCCGAAAGACGGTTGGCCAGCCGGGGATCGTCATCAAGGATTTGAAGGAACCCGTCCTGGACGACCTGCTGGGCAGCCAGGCCGAAGCGCTGCGGGAAGATATCGAACTATTGGAAGGCGCGGTGGATCCTTTTGATCAAGATTATTTTTTAAAGGGCGGCCAGACCCCCGTATTTTTCGGCAGTGCCATCAACAATTTTGGCGTCAGGGAAATGCTCGACGCTTTTGTCGAAATGGCGCCCCACCCTGGGCCGCGTGCTTCACAAACCCGGGATGTTTCGCCCTATGAGAACGGGTTTTCGGGTTTTACCTTTAAAATTCAGGCGAATATGAATCCGGCCCATCGAGATCGGATTGCTTTCGTAAGGATCTGTTCCGGCAGATTCACACGCGGCATGAAAGTTCTCCACCACCGCATCGGTAAGGAAGTGACCCTGGCCAATGCCACCATTTTCATGGCCCAAGACCGTACCAACGTCGAGGAGGCCTTTCCCGGTGACATTATCGGTATTTACAATCACGGCACCATTAAGATCGGTGACACCTTCACGGATAAGGAACCGCTTAAATTTCTGGGGATTCCCAATTTTGCGCCGGAACACTTTCGTCGCGTGCGTCTTAGTAATCCCCTCAAGACCAAGCAGTTGAAGAAGGGCCTGATCCAACTCGCCGAAGAAGGCGCGGTGCAGGTGTTTCGGCCCGTGGTGGGCAGCGATTATATATTGGGGGCGGTGGGTGTGTTGCAATTCGACGTCACGATGGCCCGTCTCAAGGCCGAATACGGGGTGGAGGCCATCTATGAGCCGGTCGATTATGCCCTCGCCCGCTGGGTCGAATGTGCAGATTCCCAAAAGCTGGCGGCGTTCGAGAAGAAAAATGCGACCAATATCGCGCGGGATGCGGAGGGTTGCCTTTCCTATCTGGCCCCCAGTGCCTGGAAACTGGGATTCTGTATGGAACAGTGGCCCGACATCGTCTTTCACAAAACACGCGACGTCATCTGACACCGGTCGGCCCTGCCGGGTCGGTTGCCAACCGGAGACGCCCGACGCTCCCCGGGATGCCCAATCAATTAACCGGCCCACGAAATGAAACCACAAGCCGCCCTTGTCCTTCGCGAGACGGGGCATCGGTCTGATCCGTGCGGCAACCCTGGCCATCTTTTGGATGATCACCTGCGCCATGAAGGGCAGCCCGGTCCACGGTCCCATCGAAAGGGTGTTTTATCGCGGCGCGGTGGCGCTGGAATCGATCGTGCCGTTTATGATTTTTACCCTACCCCCCTCGGTCTTCAAAACGAAACCTGCGCTGACCCATCTCTACCGCGCGGCTCTCGGTAAAATAGGGAGATCCTCGCTTTTTGGACCTGCACGCTGATCTTCGGGCGATGGCCGACCAACGACTGGCTCCCCTGAATCGCAGGCTTCGGTGAGGTTGCGGCGATCTCGCAGATGGCCAAGACAACCGCCCTGCGCCTGGCAAAAGCCTCGCTTTTGTCCCCCTTTACCTGTACCGTCACTGCACGGGCGACGATTGCGGGATGGGCTTTAGGGCACGAATGACCATGGCCGTCGGTTATCATTGGCGCCCTGATGGTGATGGCAAGCAATCAATTCCTGGCCTGTCAGGAGCGCTCCCCTATGATCACCGCCGTCCCATGACCGCCGGTAAAGCGGTGGCCATGGGGAATGTTCGACGTCCCCGCCTGATGCAGCACGCGCCTCGCGGCCGCCATGCAGATGAAAGGGTTCAAAAAACAGCGGGGATAGGGTCGCAGGAGAAGGACAGCGAAGGGCCCCCCGGGTTTAGGGGGTCTCCGCAAGGGGCCGTTCGGAATTGATGGCGTCGATATGGGCCTGTTCCATGTGGTTGATTCGTCCGATATTCAGACGCAGCACTTCCTGCATGCGATCATCGCGGAAACGGTGATAGCTGTAATTGGGGACCGCCTCGAATCCCCGCCGAATCTTGTGTTCACCGCCGATGCCGGGATCGAAGATCCGGATCCCTTTTTCGATGGCCCATTCGATGGGCCGATAGTAACAGGCATTGAAATGCAGGGCATTGGCAGCTCTTGAGGCACCCCAATAGCGGCCGTACATGCGATTGCCCTTGACCAGCAGAAACGACATCCCGATCGGGAGCGCTGTCGTGTCCCCTTGGTAGGCGGCAATCAGAAGGATACGTTCACGATAGCGCTCGTAAAGCCCGAGGAAAAAATCTTCCGTCAGGTATTTACAGCCCCAGGGACCAAATTGGGCGTTCGTGGCAGTATAAAGCCGGTACATATGCGGAAACAGATCATGGGTAATGGCGCTGCCGGCAATGGGCACCAGCTGAATATCCTGGTCGGACATGGCCTTTCTTTCCCGCCGAATATTGCGGCGCTGGTTGGATTTGAAAATGGCCAGGTAGTCATCGAAGGACCGGTAGTCTTGATTGTGCCAGGCGAAGCTCTGGTGGGTCCAGCTCAGGAAGCCGTATTGCCTGAGATGGCGGCCCCAATCCGGATCGACATAATTGAAACTGCAGCCGCCTAAGCGGTAGCGATGCACGAGATGGTCGATGGCCGAGACCATCAATGCCGTGATCTGCTGCGGGTCTTCCCCGGGGGCAATCAGAAAGCGATAACCGATGGTGGGAGAAAAGGGGCTCATGCCCACCAGTTTGGGGTAGTAGTCAACGTCAAGACGGCGGGCGGCATCGGCCCAAGCATGATCGAAGACAAATTCACCCACGCTGTGGCCTTTGATGTAGAGCGGCGCGGCGGCCACCAGATCATCACCCCGCCAGAGGGTCAAATGATGGGGAAGCCAGCCCTTTTCGGCGGTGACACTCCCGGAAACCTCCAGCAGCCGAAGCCATTCCCATTCCAAAAATGGTGTTGCCAGGGCACCGGCCAGGGCATCCCAGGCCGACGGGGGCACCTCATCGATCTGCTGAATCCATCGAATATCAGGGATCGCGTTCACGGGCACGGCAGAGCTTCCGTTGTGAGATTGATTGGCATTACCAAAGGGCCCGCCCGCGATTTCAATTCGCCGGTGCGGCCCATTCAAGGCGCTGATTCGATCGCCATTTGATGTACCGGGTACCATAATCCCTGTGGCGGCGGTTGTCACCCGGAGGCCTGATGCGAGATCGTGGCAGCGCGGTCAGGATCATGGTTGGGGCGGTCTCTCTTTGACAAGTCCCGGCTGGGAAGACTATAAAGCCAAGGCCCCCCGAGCGTCCCCGAAAGCGTTCCGTTCACGCTCACGGCCACACCTTAATCGGTTTGCACCAAGGGAGATGACATCGATGGATAACGATCTGACCTATCCCCTGACCTTCAGCGGCATTCGGCCCGGTGAAGAATTGACGGTAAAGGAGCTCATCGCCGATGCGGGTTTAGCGGTTCCGAATTTGAATTCGGACCTGCTGACGCATTTTATCGTGGCCCGCAAGGGTGATGCGATCGTCGGGACAGTGGGCCTGGAGCCTGCCGGCAAGATTGCCCTGCTGCGCTCTCTGGCGGTGGCCAAAGATCACCGACGCCAGGCCGTGGCCACCCGATTGGTGGCCGCCATCGAAAAGTACGCGCGATCCCACGGCGTTTCCACTCTCTATCTGCTGACCATGGATGCGGCCGATTTTTTCCTTCGACGGTCTTTCCGGCGGGTGGATCGTGAAAGCGTACCGGAGGGGATGAAGGCTACCGAAGAATTCCGCCTCCTTTGTGCGGATACGGCCCAATGCCTGTGCAAACACTTATAACCCTGCGGCGGTTGGAAAGGCTGCCCGCCCATGAGCGGGTTTCAACGTCGCTGGGATTCTCGCCTCAAGAGGGCCACTGATTTTGATCCCGCCCGGATGGGCTCATGGGGTGGAACCTGGAGACGGGTTGGGGTTGCTGATCATCGCCCTACCTTCCACAAAGGCGTGAAATCCCCCATTGGTGCTAGGGCGCCTGAGGGCGATGGGAGGCATTGGGTCTATGGCCGCCCACCGTCAACCGGTCACAAAATTGAAATTAGCTTTTTCAGGCGCATGCCCAAGGGGTTGCCTCCCATACATTGGCGGCGGGGCTGATGCCCGCGGGAGGCTATGATGCCCTGCCTTTAAAGGACCACATCGTCGTGAAGAGGCCCGCTGCAATCAGAAAGATGCCCACCCAATGGTACCCGTGGATGGGTTCTCCCAGAAAGGCCACTGCCATCGCGCTTCCGAAAACCGGCATCAGGTACAAAAACAGCCCGGCCCGGTTGGCGCCGATGTACGCCACGCCGCGGTTGTAGCATAGATAGGAAATGATCGACGGGAAAATGCCAACATAGATCAACGCCAGCACGGTCACCTCATTGACCTGGACCGGGCGTCCCCTGAAGGTCTCCCAGAGGTAGAGGGGCAGCAGCATCAGCGTTCCCAGAATGAAGGTTACGGTAACCAAGCTGAGCGGGTGAATGGGGGGGCGTTGGCGTAATAGCACCGTATAGGCGGCATACGCCAAAACCGCCAGCAGCACCAGCAAATCGCCCGGGTTTAAGGACAGGGCGGTAATCACCGCCCAATCGCCCTGGACGATGATCGTTAGGGCACCGGCCAGGCACAGCATGATCCCGACGGCCTGGCGTCGGTTGATACGTTCCTGAAACAAGGCGAAAGAAAACAGGACAATAAATACCGGCATCAGGGCTTGCATCAGGAAAGCGTTAATGGCCACGGTGTATTGCAGCCCCGTATAAACCAGGGTATTGAAAGCGGCCACGCCGGTCCCGGCAAGTAGAATCAGCATCCGCCAGTGGTCGCGGAGGACCGGCCAGTCACGCCTCAAGGCCGACCAAGCCGGACCACAGACCAGCAGCGAAGCGATGGCCCAGCGCCAGAAGGCCAAGGCCACCGGCGGGACATCGTCTCTGACCGCGCGCCCCAGGATGAAATTGCCCGCCCAGAAGAGGACCGCCATGGTTAGCAGGACATAGGGGGTGGCAGACGGGGGACGTGTTCGGGGGGTCGACATGGCGCAGGCATAACACCGTTGACCGTCAGGCGTAAACCCCTCCAGGGAGGGGCGGTTGAAGTTTTCCCGGCGCTGGAGTAGGGTGGATGGCCGAATCGTATCTGGCCGAAAACCGCAGCAACCAAGGAAATGACAATGGATATTCGAACCATGGCGGCGCAAGCCAAAAAAGCGGCCCGGCGCATGGCAGCCCTGGACAGCCACCTTAAAAACCGCGTCCTGGCCGATATCGCCGATGCCCTGGAGAATCGGCAGGCGGAGATTATCGCCGCCAACCGCTCGGATCAGGAGCGATCGCGGAAGGAACATCTGTCTGCCCCCCTGCTGAAACGTCTCGCTTTCGATGCGGCCAAGATCGCCGAGGCCTGTGAAGGGCTGCGCAGCATGATCCGCCTGCCCGATCCTGTCGGTCGTACCCTGGGTGCCATCGAATTGGATGAGGGACTCGAACTCTATCGGGTAAGCTGTCCGATCGGGGTCATCGGGGTGATATTTGAATCACGGCCGGATGCCCTGATCCAGATTTCCTGCCTTGGTCTCAAAAGCGGAAACGCCGTACTGCTCAAGGGCGGCCGTGAGGCCTCCGCAACGAACCGGCTTCTGGCGGACATCATCTACCGGGCCGGGGTTGCCGCCGGAATCCCGGAAGGGTGGCTGGGTTTGCTGGAAACGCGCGCCGACGTGGCCGACATGCTGGAACGGGACGAATCCATTGATCTGATCATTCCCCGGGGCAGCAACGCTTTTGTCAAACATATCATGGACAACACCACCATCCCGGTCCTGGGACACGCGGATGGCATCTGCCACGTCTATGTCGACCGGGAGGCCGACCTGGACATGGCCGTGCGTATCGTGGTGGACAGCAAAACCCAGTATGTGGCCGTCTGCAATGCGGCCGAAACACTTCTGGTCCATGTGGATGGTGCCGACGCCTTTTTGCCGCGCATCCAGACCGCCCTGGCGCACAAGAACGTGGAACTTCGGGGATGTGAACGCACGGCGGCAATCATCGATGTAAAACCGGCGCAACCCGAAGACTGGCGGACAGAATATTTAGACACGATCCTGTCCATCCGGGTCGTGGATGGCCTTGACGAGGCAGTGGCGCACATCAATCGCTATGGATCCGGTCACACGGATGTGATCGTAAGTGCATCCCGGGAACGCGGCCTGCAGTTTATGAACCGCGTGGATTCAGCTGATGTGTTTTACAATTGCAGCAGCCGCTTCAGTGACGGCTTTCGTTTTGGATTGGGGGCCGAAGTCGGCATCAGCACCAACAAAACCCATGCCCGCGGACCGGTGGGTCTGGAAGGGCTGGTGATCTACCAATGGCGGATGATGGGCCAGGGGCAAATCGTTGCCGATTATACCGGACCAAGGGCCCGGCCATTCAGCCACCGGCCGCTCGACAAATCCTTCGGCTGAGCAAGGCTGAACGAGGTGGCCATGGCGGCGTTTTTTACACCCTTCGACATCAACAGCCTCACCCTGCCCAATCGCAGTGTACGCTCCGCCATCTGGGAAGGTATGGCGGCAGACGACGGTCAGGTGACGCCCCGGCTGGTCGATATGCTGGTGCGGCTGGCCCGCCACCAGGTGGGACTGATCATTACCGGCCATGCCTATGTGGATCCAGCCGGACAGGCCGGTCCCTGGCAGTTGGGGATCTACAACGACGGTCTTTTAAGGGGTCTCCAAGAATTGACGACCGGGGTCCATGAGGCCGGCGGGCGCATTTGCCTGCAATTGGCCCATGCCGGGGGGCATGCCGCCACCAAGCTTACCCATCGAACAGCCCTGGGGCCGTCAGCTTTCGAGGGGCGTTTTGGCGGCACCTGCCAGAGCATGTCGACAGACGATATTCAGACCCTGGTGGTAAGCATGAGCGAAGCGGCCCGCCGGGCCCGAACGGCCGGATTCGACGCCGTCCAGGTCCATGCGGCCCACGGGTATTTGCTGAGCCAGTTTCTTTCCCCGGCCACCAATAAACGCCGGGATAGCTACGGCGGTTCGCTTGAAAATCGCTCCCGGCTCGTCTGCGAAGTCATTCGCGGGGCCCGGGCGGCGGTCGGTCAGGATTTTCCCGTTCTGGTCAAGATCAATTCGGAGGATTTTGTCCCCGGGGGGTTTGGAACCCCGGATATGCTGCAGGTGGCCGCCTATCTTGGCGCGGCCGGCGCCGATGCCGTTGAAATGAGCGGTGGTACCGTAACCAATCCTCAAGAGACCCACTGCGCCCGGAAAGTGCACCCGAAAAAGCCGGCCCAGGAAGTTTACTACCTAGAGGCCGCGAAGGATTTTAAAGCCACCATTAACATCCCCTTGATTCTGGTCGGTGGGATCCGGTCCTTTAAAACGGCGGATAAGCTCGTCGCGGAAGGAATTGCCGATTTAATCGCCTTCGGAAGGCCGCTCATTGCCGAGCCGGAGCTGATTGCACGCTGGCAGGGCGGCCACCGCAAGGTCTCCGCGTGCATTTCCTGCAACCGCTGCTATGTGCCACTGCAAGCCGGGCAAGGCGTTTCCTGTGTAGTGGCCAGCGAGCGTCACCAGCGCCGACCGCGCTAAGATCAGTCCTTACGCTGCACGTTCACAACACTTCCCATGAAACCTTCGCGCGTGCCCCGGTCCAGAGAGATCTTACCCAAGGTGGGGGTTTCGCCCGGTGTCAGATTTGCACCATAGCTGACGGGTCAAGCAGGATCGCCACACCATGGCGTTCACGCATGCGCAATCGAGGAAGGGGTTGTGAAAAACGGCCGACCTTGCATCCGGATATGGGCGCCTGCGGTCTGGGTGTCGAGGTTCAGTGGACGATGACCAGCAGGCCTGGGCCGTTGGGCATCCCTTGACGTGCGCCATTATCTGGCGGATGAAGATCCACACCCCCGCCTGGACCTCGGAAATTGTCTTGCCTTGGGGATTGAATGCGGACAGTTTCGACAACCTCAAGGAAGCAGGACGATATTGCCGACATGGGCTTTGGCCATGAAGGCTTCCTGGGCTTTCCTGATATCGACCAGGGGGTATTGCGCGGCTAGCAGGGGACGAATCTCCTCCCGCTCTATATAGCCGACCAATTGGCCGAACAACCCCAGGGGAAGCACGGTCGCGCCCTGGAATTCAAGATCCTTGAGGTAGAGCTGGCGCAGGTCAAGGGATACCATCGGCCCGGCAATCGCCCCTGCCGTAACGTAGCGCCCACCCCCTTTCAGTGCACCGATCAAATCGGGAAACCCGTCACCGCCCACCACGTCCGCCACGACATCGACACCATCTCTGTACCCCAGGCGATGTATAGACGTGCTGAGATCGGCGTGACGGTCGATGACGGCATCCGCTCCTAAAGCGGCTACCGCTGCCTGCTTGGGGGCACTTGCCACCGCGATGACAACCGCACCGCGGCGTTTGGCCAATTGGACAAGGGCCGATCCGACCCCGCCGGAAGCCCCTGTGATCAGGACGGTATCCTGTTGACGAAGCCGAATACGTGACAACATGTGTTCGGCCGTGGAATAGGAACAGGGAAAAGTGGCCAGCGCCGCATCGCTGAGCTCTGAATCGACGCTGAACGCACTAACACTTGGAACGGCGACATATTCGGCAAATCCGCCGTCGCGCTCGCTGCCGAGATATTCGATCCGTCGGCGCTCATGCGGGGCCTTCGGATCCCGCACGACCGGTTCCACGAGCACCCGCTGACCGATACGATCGGCCGGCACGCGGCGGCCCACGGCCACGATACGCCCGACCACATCGGCGCCCTGGATGCGCGGAAAAGCGAGTTGACCGCTCCAGGCGCCGCCCTGGTCGCTCTCGGTCACGGCCACTGAGCCATCGGTGGCTCCCCGCACCGAGGGGGCATACCAACCTTTGCGGGTGTTGATGTCGGTATTGTTGACGCCGCACGCCCCCACGCGAATCAGAACCTCGTTCGCCCCCGGGACCGGGACGGGTACGTCGCGGCACAGTTCCAGTTTGTCATAGCCGCCATAACCGGTCAGCAGGACCGCCGTCATTTTGGCGGGAACAGTCATGGTCGTTTCTCTCTATCGGGCCTGGTTTTCGGTTCGGGGCACGATGATCGCCGGCGATTTCAATCTATCGCAAATAGCATGGTGACCTGGGCCTCGATGGTCAAATCACCGATTTCCACCGGTGTGCGGCCCACCGCCAGGGACGCTCTTTCGCGAAAAACCCCCGGAGGCCCCTGGGGCGCATACCGGATCTCAAGGACGCGTTCAAGCGTCAGGCCGGCGGCCTGGGCCAATTTCTGGGCATCGCTGCGGGCCTGCCCAACTGCCCGTACGGCGGCTTCAGCCTGGTGATGCGCTTCGCGGCTGGTGCGAAACTGCAGGCTGCCGATGTTGCCGGCCCCCGATTCGGCGGCCTGATCGATAAAGGCGCCGATTTGATCCATCTGGCGCGTTTCCAGCGTGACCCGGTTGCCCACCCGATATCCGGTGGGTCGCAGGCGGTCGGTTTTGTCGTAAACTGGTTGAAGGTTGAATCCGGCGGTCTGCAATTTGTCTTCGGGGCCCATGATCTGGCGCAGGGCCTGGAGGAGCGTTTCTGTTTTTTGCGCATTGCCGGCGACGGCCTCAGCGGCTTGGCGGGCGTTGGTTTCCACCGTGAACGCCATCAGGGCCATGTCCGGTTTGACCACCACGGCCGCCCGGCCGGTGATTTCCAGGGTGGCCTTGCGTTCCGGAAGGGGAGCGACAACGTTTGTTTCCTGAGCGAATACGATCGGGGTAAAGCCCAGTAAAAGCGCCAGGGTGATCCCAACAATTCGTTGCATGGCAAAATCCTTTCGATGTTTTTGGTGCTGAAGGCCTAGAGCAAGGTCGACAAAGAAGGCGCTTTTTCGACCCGCAGGCAGAGGGCACGCTGATCATTGAGCGGTGGCTAAATCGGTTGAAGCCTTGGATGTCCATAAACTGGCCCAATCGGATGCCACGGCCCGTTGGTTGCCAGCCCCTTGTGCCGGCGTGAAAGGCATCTTGCATGATTGCGAGATGCTTTTTCAATCCAGTTGCCGACCTGGATTCTGTAATCCGTGAACCGGCGATAAAGCAAATAAAATCAATGCCTTTAAGCGATTAAGTCCCCCTGCGTCATGGCTTTTCGGGGGCTGCGGTGTTCATTTTTTATTCAGGCCAGGGTTTTCATGAACCGCCGTGCCGCAGCTGTTTTGCGGCGACTCACGGGAACTTTTTGATCGTTGCGGGTCAGAATGAATGGGCGATTTTTTTCGCTGACCATCGCTTTGATATGATTGCCCGACACCCAATAGGAACGGTGCGTCTGAATACCTGGAAGACGCTTTTCCAGGTCCGCGACGGCATCTTTGAGGTTGAATAGAACAAGCTTTTCCCCTCCCGTGGTCACTACCCTCACGTAATGCAACTCCGACTTCAGATAAATAATGTCTTTTCCAATCTCCCTTGGAATCAGCGACCAGAACCCGTTAAGGGCTTCAGGCTTAGCTTGCTCGTGCTGAGGTGTTGGGTCGCCTGAAACAGGTGCCTCGATGTCCTGGAAACTGATCTGAAGAATCCGGGGGGCATTGATGGCGACCCAGGTCAAGGTTACCGGCCAAACGATCCCGCTGAATTCTTCGCGTAGGACTGGAATGAGCGCCCTCCAATGACCCGGGTCAAGCCGCTCGTCCAGTTGAAACTGGTAATCGATCGCCAGAGCTATGGGCATAAAAAAAAACGATCCCAGCAGGCCTGAAAAAGCTAATTTTAGCCACGGGTTCAAGCGGTCAAAAAAATGGATGGATTGAAGCCCGATATGGATGCCGATCAACAGGGGCAGGAGCAGGGCAATCTGGATCGTCCAGATCAAAAAGCGCTCTATCCCCAGCTTGTCTTCCGTCCCCGCGGGCTCCAGGAAGGTGAACAATAGGATTAGCGTTGCGCCGACCCAAAAATAATATTTTCGTGCCGACAGCGATTTCACATTCATACGGTCGGCCTTTCATGCATGCCGTCGTTTCGTTGATTCACCGCGCCTGCCGTTCGTGCAAAATATCCTACCGTTCGTTCATAAGCAATTGTTCCAATCTAATCAATATCCTAATGATGTAAATATGGCCTTCGGAGGAGACGTTCGAGGAAGCATCGGCCGTAAGCACGGCCTTGTACCGGACCGCCTTCCGATAAGGAGGGGCGTCCATTCAACATCGGGCCAGAAAGGCCCATTTTTTCTTTCATTAATTCCACGGAGGATGCGCGTGAACCTAAGGAAAAGATTTATTTTTATTCTGACGTTAGGCATCAGTTTGTCGAGCTTGATTACCGGAACGCTTATGGCGCAAGAAAATCAAGACCCCCTTGTTCCCTCGCCGTCGGTTTTCGACTTCACCCGGGGATCCGGATGGGGCGTTGCGCTTGGTTTTAGCCTTGAGTATGGAAGCGCCTACGACGGTTCCGATGAATACGCGTTCGAAGTCGACCCGGCCGGCGCCATTCAGTGGCGTACCGGCAATCAGCTTCTATTTTGGGAAGGATTGGAAGCCGGCTGGCGCAGCCGGTTGGCGAATGTCTGGCTCGTCCAGTTGGCGGCGCGTTATGAGATTGGTCGGGAAAGGGATGATTCCGATGACGGTAGACTGGATGGCCTGCAGGATCAGGATGACGAGGTGGTGGGCGTTTTCGAGATAAGGCGTGCCATTTCTAGTGAATGGCGTAACTGGGTTGGCGCACGCGTGATGGCCGGCGGCAGTGAATTTGGGATCCTCGGTATCTTGGCCGCCGGCCATCGCTTTGGGGATCGGAAAGATGGGACCGGTACGGAGGCCATTCTTTTTGCCACCTTCGGCGATGACACGTTTATCAACCGCGATTTCGGCATCTCGGAAGAAGAATCGATCACCTCGGGATTAGCGGCCACGGATCTGGACGGCGGCTACCGATCCGTCGGCATCAATCTGATCGATCGTCGCTACCTGACCGAACATATCCACTTAATTTCGGAGGCGGGCTTCGAACTTTACAGTGGCAATATCCAGGACAGCCCCATCGCGCGGGAGGATTACGAGGTGGAAGTGGGAATTGCCGTCGTGTATCATTTTTAAACCGGGAACGAACGCGGTCCGGTATTGCTGGATACCCGGCGGGGTAGAACAATGTCGGCGGGAGTGCGTTCCGTCACGCAGCCGGCCCCGGGAGAGGCTTGCTACGAACGTATCGCGCCCACCGTCCCGGGGCTTCCACTTCTATGGCGCTGTGTCGATGAAGTCGACCGTGGCAGAAAGGCGGCCGCCGAAGTGAGCGCCCCCATCGGTGCGATTGTAAAACCGCAGCTTCATGCAATCCTGCAGTTCCCGGTAGTCGTTGCTGAGGGATACGAGGCGGATCCCGGCCCCGGGATAGGGCGGGTAGAGAATGAGCTGGCTTGGCAGTAATAATGGTCTCATCGCCTCTATTCCGATCGAGGGGTAATCCAGCGGCCGCCATTGCGATAGTCGCTGGTGATGTGTTTCAATTCTTCTTTACGGTCTTTAAAGCGTGCTTTCATGGATAGCAGCCAATCGCGGTGGGCCAGGGCATCGTCGCGGGTGAGAAAGAGTTCGTGGTCGCTGCTTTGAATGTGCAGGCGTGTTTTTTCCGCGCCGGTCTCCAACCGGCCCTCGTTGCTGCACAGCATGCAGCGCACACGGTCGTGACCTATGAAGCGAAATGTCGCTCCACCGCAGAGGGGACAACTGGGTACCCCCGGTTGCGTTTTCTCCCCGAACAGAGCTGCAGCCAGCGTCGAAGCGGTGCGCCGATTCCGTTCGTCGAGCAAGATCTCTCCGGGCAGGGCGCCGTATATCATGCGCCGCTCCCGGATATCGGCAAAGAGCATGCTCAGGAAATTCTCCAGACCCAGCATGGTATAGCCCTCCTTGCCGGGGATGCCGGCGATCCCGACGGCCACGGCCGGTTTGGCCCACAGGGCCTCCAGGTGCGGATAGAGCGCCAGACCGCGGTCGGTGAACCGTTTCAAGCTCGCATTGGGGCCCAAAAAGTACGTCGGTGCCGCCAGGATGATGGCATCGGCGGACAGAATGGCCTCGGTGACGATGGCATGATCATCCTCGATCGGGCAGCCTCCCCGGAGGAGGCAATGATAACATCCCCGGCAGGGGGCCAGATCGAAGTCCGGCAGACGGAGCAGCTGCAGCTGGTGAGGCATGGTCACGTGGCGGCCAATTTCTTTGGCCACGAGTTCACTGTTGCCCAGTCTGCGGGGCGATCCCAGAATGGCAAGAATATTTTTCAAACCCCATGTCCTTTC
>JASFFM010000066.1:0-14077 GCA_050124295.1 Desulfobacterales bacterium
ACGGCGGCAAAGGCCGGGCCCAGCACCCGGGCGACGGATCCAACGGCAAATTCCATGCACAGGTCACGATCGAAGGCCACCGCTGGCGACCGTTCCGGGCTGTGCGCGGGCGCTTCGGAGGGCGGCGACGGTAAGGCCTTATTTAACGCGGGGGCCCCATTTTCCGCCCCCGGCGTTGCCGGGTGCCAATCTTCGCCACGGGCCTGATGGATGAGCTGGCGCTGGATGTCGATCGTGCGGGCGTATTGTCGGCTGATTTCATCGGTCAAGGCCAAAAATTTCTGGTGCGCCGCACTGGTGGACGCCAGACTGGTGTTCATTTCATCCATCAGGGCCCGGGTCTGATCAAAGAACGCGTCCTGCGGCCCGCCGCCGGTCGAATCGGAAGCGGGGGGGGCCATGCTTTCAGGGCCCGGGGTCGCCTCGGGCGGGGGGGCCGCGGGCGCGGCCACCGGCAGCGGTGGGCCGGGCGGTCGCAGCGGCATACCGCCGCAATCAATTCTCATCGGGCGGGCAGGGGTCCTCCGGGTCGAGACCGCCAGGGCATCTTCGGGCGGATAAAAACGGTCCAGGCGAACGGGCAAGCGTTCCGCCGCCATGACGGCCAGGGCGCGGGACAGGCCGGACACCTCGTCTGCGGGGCCGGGGGCCACGGTCAAGGCCAGGTGCGGGCGACCGGTCAGGATGCGGCGAATCATGCGGGTGCAGGATCCCTGGGGGCCGACCTCCAAAAAGAAGCGTTGACCATCGGAATACGCCTGTTCAATCGTGGCGTTAAAATCGAAACCCTCGACGGCCTGCTTCATCAATGAATCGGCGGCGGCGTCCGAGGTCAGGTCGATCCGGCGGCCCTCGGCACAGCTGTAATAATCCAGACCCTCGGCGGGTACGGTCGGGAACAGATGCAGGCGGCGATAGGCCTCGGCCACCGATTGGACCGCTTCGCAGTGGACGCTAAGCAGGCCTTGCAGAAAAATCGCTTCGCAGGCCATGCGGCGGACCAGGGCCTCGACCTCAGGGCCGTGCCCGCCGATGACGCATTCATCCGGCGTATTGATGATGAGCAGCCGTGCGGCCGGGAAGTCCGGCAGGTGGTCCCTGACCTGGGCGGCCGAACGGTTGACCACGGCCACGCGCCAGTCCAGGGCGGCATTCGCGGGGAGTGGTAAAACCTGGCCGGCGGCCAGACAGGGGCCAGCGAGCTGGGTGCGGAAAAGATCCGATTTTTCCATGCGATCCAGCATGCGGTCGCGATCCGACCAGGCACCGGTGGCAAAATAGGCTACGGTCTCCCCCAGGCTGTAGCCGATCACCGCGGACGGCCTGAGACCGAAATCGGCCAGCAGATCGGTCGTCAGGCATCCGAAGACCACCTGGCCGCAAATGATGCCGACGGGGTCGGCGTCGATGGCGGCGCGGGCCTGGCGGGACCAGTCAGGCGGCCATTGCGAGCGATAGGGCATCAGGCGCGCGAAGCGACATTGATCGGCGAATCGGTCGCTGCGGCGATTGGCCCGCCGCCAGATTTCGGGCCATTGCACGCTGAACTGACGGCCCATGCCGACATAGTGGTTTCCAGACCCCGGATAGACCAAGACCGGGGGGGCCGAGGGACCCAAGGGTTGGGGCGAGAAGTGGCCGCCCTCCAGCCCCGCAAACGACAGGGCGCGCCCGTTGGCCAGGGCACTGCGGGCGGCTTCCCGGAGCGGGTCGAAATCGCGGTGGTGCGAAAAACTGAACGCCATGGCGCAAGGCAGGATGGCCTCCGGCGGGTGGGTCCGAAGCCACTGCCGGGCGGCGATACCGATCGATTGGCCCGCTGACCGCGATTGCCGCAGATGCGTGGCCAATGATGCCAGGGTGCGCTCCAGTTCGGCGTGATCGCGCCCCTCGATCAGAAACAGGCCCTGATCGGGAACACCGGTGGGGGCCAGGCGCAGGACATCGTGGCGGGCCTTAGGGTCGTCGGGAGCTTCCTCCAGGACGACCGCGACGGCATTGCCTTCGGGGGTCAACGCATTCAGGCAGGCCCGGCGCGGTTGGTGCGCCTGGTTCAAAGGCCAGAAGATCGGTTGGATGGGGATGTGAATGCTTTCCGTATCCATGGCGCCCTCGGGTGCCTGCTGGAAGTGGGGCAGGGGCGGTAATATCTGCTGGTAAAGACAGAGCGCGGCTTTGACGAGCCCGGCCAGCCCTGCCGCCGCACCACTGTGGCCCAAACAGGCCTTCAGCGCACCAAGGGCGAGGGGCGCGGTGCGGCCGGCGAAGACCTGCCGGATGGCCTCGAATTCGGCCCCGTCTTCTTGCGGTCGGCCGGAGCCATGGGTCTCGATGTAGCCGATGGAATCCGGCGGCGTCTGCGCCGCCGCGAGGCTGTCGCCCAACGCTCGGGTGCAGGCCGCCGCCAGGCCATCCCGGCCATAGGGCTCTCCCCGGCGTGCATCGGCAAGGCCTCGTACGACCGCGTAGATACGATCGCCGTCGCGGCGGGCGTCTTCCCATCGTTTGATTACGACCGCCGCGGCGCCCTCACCGGGAAGGGTGCCGTCCGCCCGGCGGTCCAGACAGTGGGGGGTGTCACCGGAGCTGAGCAATTGCAGGCGCTCGTCCCTTATCAGGCGGCGCAAATCCCCGGGCAAATCCACGGCGCCCACCAGCATGTGGTCGACTTCCCGCCGCTGCAGCATCTGACCGGCCAGCGCGAGGGCTTGCAAGCCGGAGGCCGCTTCACTGGACACGATGAAACTGGGGCCGCCGAAGCGCAATTCCCGGGCAATCCGGCTGGCGATCAGGCTGCCCAGGGACCCCAGGGTGCGGGTATGGGTCAAGGGCGGTGCATAGGCATCCGCCAGGGACCGGGCCCAGGCGGCGATCTGGTCCCGGGAAAGATCCAGGGAGAAGCGTGCGTTCCATTGCCACGCGACCTTCTGCGTATCCCAGCGGAGATGAAAATTCGTATCCTCCAGATCGAATTCCATACCGATAATGCACCCCATGCGGGTGTTTTCCTGGTGGGTGTCCAGACCGGCGTCGGCCATCGCCCCCAGGGCCGCCTTGAGCATCAGCAGGTGTTGGGGGAGAATGTCGGGGATTTCTTTGGGGGGGATGCGAAATTCCGACAGGTCGATCTGGAAATCGTTCAGATAGGCTCCCGGAAGCGGTTGGTCACGTTTAAGAAAGTGCTGCAGGAGATGGCCACATTGCTTCCAGCGTCCATTTTCCGGGGGCTGAAATGCGCTCCGGCCCCTGAAGACCGTTTCCTGGAACGCGCGCAAACCAGGGACCGGCGCGAACAGCGCCTCCATACCCACCAGGGCGATCGGTTCGCCGGTGACAGCGGATCGGCCCTCGGGTGTGGTCGCGACGGGGGTTACCGTCGCGGCGGCGGCCTTCGCCGGGGGGCGCCATTCCTCAACCAGCAGATGGGCGTTGATCCCGCCGAAACCAAAAGCACTGACGGCCGCCCGGCGGGGGGTGTCGCCATCGCGCAATTCCCAGGGACTGGGACGGGTCGGGATATGAAAGGGACTCTCCTGCAGGGGGCTGTCCGGTGCGGCGTGGTTGAAATTCAGCGAAGGTGGCAGAACGCCGTGGCGCAGTCCCAGCAAGACCTTGATCAGGCCCGCCGACCCGGCGGCCGTCAACAGATGACCGATCATGGACTTTATGGAGCCGATGGCGCACTGTCCGGTCTGCCAGCCGGCCCGCCCCCAGAGCCGGTTTAGGCTGCGCAGTTCGGTGGCGTCCCCGACCGGTGTGCCGGCCCCGTGGCATTCAATCAGATCGACCTCCGTGGGGCGCCATCCGGCAGCCGCATAGGCCATCCGCATGGCCCGCAGTTGGCCTTCCGAATCCGGTGCCAGCAGATTTCCGCGCATGTCGTTGGAAACACCGGCACCGCGAATGAGGGCGTAAATCGTATCGCCATGCGCCAGGGCATCATCCAGGCGTTTGAGCACCAGCATGCCGCAGCCTTCACCCACCACGAGGCCGTCGGCCGAACGGTCGAAAGGGGCGCAGCGACCGGAGGGAGAAAGGGCTTGCAGTTGGGTAAAGCCGATCTGGGTGTAGAGCGCGTCGGGGCGTGCGACCCCGCCGGCCAAGACGGCATCGGCACGGCCGGCCTGCAGTCGATCGCAGCCCAGCTTGATCGCAAAGAGGGACGAGGCGCAGGCGGCGTCGAGGGTCAGGGTGCCACCGCCGAGGTCGAGGGCCGCGCTGAGCAGTGCGGCGGGCAAAGAGGTAACGCAGCTGGCGATGGCCTCGTGGGGGGACAAAACGGGCGGTGATTGCCCGCCATCCCCTTTAAACAGTTTTAATTCGGCGGCCGTTCGAAGGACCTGACGGGTCAAACGCGAGGCCGCATTCGTCGGCAGGGCGATGGCCGCCAGGATCACATCCACGCGCTGCGGATCGACCGGCGCATGTCGACTGTCATGCCAGGCGGATCGACCGGCTTCCAGGACCAAGTGGTGCATGGGATCCAAATGCGCCACCGTTTCCGGCCCCAGCGCAAGGCCCTCGGGATTGAAGGTGAAGGAGGTGATCAAGCCGGCATTTAGCGAGCGGGCTTTGTCAGGCGCGGCCGTGGCGGCATAGACCTGATCGACGTCCACCGGCCAGCGCTCCGGTGGCACGGGCCGGATGGCATTTTCACAGGAAACGATATTGTGCCAGAAGGCCGACAGGTTGCCAGCGCGTGGAAAAATACCGCCCGCTCCGACGATGGCGATGGTGGGGTGTTGATCGATGGTCATAAGGTTGATACGGAATACCGCTGGTCATCTTCCGGGAGGCGCGGTGACCGGATAAGGGTTAAATAGAAGAAGCCATCGCGACATGCGCGCGGTGACGGCGTTGCGCTTTGATGCAGATGCGGCGCCCCATCCGAAAGCACGGCGCCTGCGGGCGCCACGATTTCCAAGGCCGCAGAATACCGGATGGCTGCCTGAGCTGATTTACAAAGCGATTGTATTTACACGTTTTATCGTGACAGTGCAATAGGTATCCACTGTGAACGACGGGTGGGATCGGCAGCGACGCAGGCCATTCACAAAGGGAATCAACGGGTTGAAGAGATCTATTGACAACGCGACGGGGTTCTTTTAGAAAACAGCGTCTCCCCGACAAGCCGATCCCTGGCCAGCAAGGGCCGCACGATCTCCAAATCAAGCGGTTGGCTCAGGATCAAGGCCGGGTGAAGAATACCCCCCACGTGGGCGCCGGTGTGGCCAGGGGCTGAAAGCGGTTCCTACCGCTACCGTGGGCGGAAGGATGATTTAGAGCCAGGTTCTGCACCAAGCAGGGATTTGGCGCGTGCGGCAGTCATGCACGCACGAAGCGGGATGCATTTTATTTGCTGCGGAGGACGTTATGGGTAAAGAGCAGGCGGGTCAGGCGCGTGACAGCGCCCTGGTGCGTTCGATGTTGCGTGATGCGGGCTACTCCGAAAAGGCGGTCGCCTATTACCTGGAAACACCCCATCTGGGGATTATCGAAAACGCGGACCAGGTCTCGGAAATGACCGGCACATGCGGTGACACGATCAAGGTTTATCTGAAAATCGAAAACGATCGTATCGGTGATGTCAAATATCAGATCATGGGATGCCCAGGGTCCATTTCAGCGGCCATGGCGGCAGGGGATCTGGTTCGCGGAAAGACGGTCGAGGACGCCCTGGTGCTTAATGATGGCGACGTGTTTCATTATCTGGAGGAGATCCCCGTCAAGAAGCACCATTGCATTCAACTGGCGGTGAAGGCGCTTTTAGAGGCCATCAAAACCTACCGCGACAACAACGGTCACGGCGACCAGGTCATCAAGGCCGGTATCCCCACGGGCCATGGGCGCAATCCCCGGAAGGGATCCGGCAGCGGCGCATGCTGCGGTGCACCGGCAGGCGAAGGAAACGCTCCGGGCGACGGCCCCTGTTGGGCGCCAAAGAAACCCAGGGCGCCGAAGGCCTAAGTCTCAACGCGGGGGCCGCCGACCGACACCGCCGGGTGGGGCGAGGCCCTCGGTGGGCGGGGACGGTGGCCGCCGGACCCGGTGGGGCAATGGTTCGGCCGCCTCCGGCTTTACCGGGGGGCCGACCCGCAAGGTTTGGATGGGCATCGAAAACGATGGATTACCGTGCCGAACAACAATTAAACCAGAATATCGTTCAGGGCTATTTACACCGCTGCCCCGCGGAAGAGCGCTTGCAGATCCGCGATATGTGCCAGGACTATCTTCAGTTCAGAAGGGAGCTGGCCCGGTTTCAATCGCGCTACCTGGACACCATTTGCAGTGCCGCCTGCTTTCAGCAGCAGCGCAGCGCCTGCTGCAATAAGGACGGCATCATCACCTTTTTTGCCGACCTGGTCGTCAATGCGGTGGTCAGCGCGCCTTCCCAGCTGCAGGAACTCATGACCTGCCTGCAGCACCCCCGCAAGGATATGAAATGCATTTATCTTGGCCCGATGGGGTGTCGCTGGCAAATGAAGCCGATCGTATGTGAAATGTTTGTTTGCGATCGCGCCAAGCAGCAGATCTTCGATGCGCATGCGGAGGCTTGGGCAATTTGGGACGCAATGAAAAAGAAGGAATTGTCTTTTCGCTGGCCGGATCGTCCGGTTTTGTTTGATGAGATCGAGTCGCGGTTTATGGCTGCGGGCGTGCGTTCTTCTTTGATGTACCTACATATCAGCCCAGGGTTGATCCGGGTAAAAAAGAAGGCCGGGCTGATTTAGATCCTCTGCGCCGTGTATCAGACCGAATCGAATGCCTCTGCCTGCACTTCCGGGGCCGTCGATTCGACCTTGACGACATTTTGTGCTGCGGGACCTCGCTGGCCCCGTTCGATATCGAAGGTTACCTGATCCCCTTCTGCGAGTGTTTTGAATCCTTCCATCTGAATTGCCGAGAAATGCACGAATACGTCGCCTTCCTCTTCTTGCTCAATAAATCCATAGCCTTTTTTGTCACTAAACCACTTCACGATACCATTTGGCATGGTTGAAATCTCCCCGTGTAAAGCTGGTCGCGGTGGGCCCCGGCGCAGACTCGTGAGAGCTAGCGCCGTCACCGTGCATCGCGACCGGCCCGCAGCCAAAACCGGGATGAAGACGCCTATTTGGTAGACTGAAAAAGGCCCCAAAGTCAAGGGAAACCTCGACCAGACCTGTTGGCTGCGGCGGTCGCCCCGCGGATGCAAACCTGCCTGATGAATAGGCCTGCCTCTGCCCCGCCAGGGCGTTCGACTTGACGCCCATCAGGATGGGCGGCCTGGCCGTGGCCCCGGGGCGGCCGTGGGCCTGTGGTTCCGATCCTGGCCTGATCTTGGGACCGGGCCCTGCCGACCGATTTGATCTAGCCCACCCGGTACCGCAGGGCGCGGCATTGGCCATGATTGATTCCTCATTATTGAATGGTTATGGTCCAATTGCCTTCACACCGGGCGCACGAAACCCAAGGGGACCATCTAAGAAAGGACGTCAGATGTCGCGCAAAACAAAAATTATCGCCACCATCGGTCCGGCCTCGAACCATAAAGCAATGCTCGAAAAACTGGTCGAGGTCGGCATGAATGTGGCCCGTCTGAATTTCTCGCACGGTAACTACGAAACCCATCGCGAAGTGATTCGATGGATCCGCTCGATCTCCCGCACGATGAATCGTCCCGTCGGTATCCTGCTGGATCTGCAGGGACCTAAAATTCGGGTTGGCAAGCTGGTGGACGCTGAACCGGTGCATCTGAAGCGCAATGCCGCCTTTGCGATCACCTCGCAAACCATATTGGGTACAGCGAAAAAGGTATCCACAACCTATCCGAAGCTGGTTGAAGACGTTAAGAAAAATGACACGATCCTGCTCGATGATGGTTTAATCAAGCTGCAGGTGACATCGGTGCGGGGCGACACGGTGCACTGTCGCGTTGTTAACGGGGGGGTTCTGAAAGAAAACAAGGGCATCAATTTGCCCGGCGTGAACGTGTCGGCACCCTCGCTGACCGCCAAAGACAAACGCGATGTCAATTTCGGTATCCAAAACGGGGTCGATCTGTTTGCCCTGTCTTTCGTGCGATCGGCCGAGGATCTGCAACAGATCAAATCCATGATGCGCAAACAGGGCGCGGCCATTCCGGTGATCGCCAAGATCGAGAAACCGGAGGCGGTGGACAACCTGGAGGCCATTCTTGACGTCGCCGACGGTATCATGGTGGCGCGGGGCGATCTGGGGGTGGAACTGCGGCCCGAGCAGGTGCCCACGACCCAAAAGCACCTTATCTACACGGCGATCAGGAAAAACAAGCCCGTGATCACGGCGACCCAAATGCTCGAAACCATGAGTAGCAACCCCATTCCGACGCGTGCCGAAGCCTCGGATGTGGCCAACGCCATATTCGACGGCACGGATGCCGTCATGCTCTCGGCGGAAACCGCCTCCGGTCACTATCCCGCCCAGGCCCTGCGCATGATGGTCAAGATTGCCGAACAGGCCGAAAATTCACCCTTCATGAAATACAATATCCCTTTTGATTCGGATCCATCCGATTTGATCACGCATGCGGTGGCGCAATCGGCGGTCAATGTGCTCCACGAAATCAAGGCCAAGTGCATCGTGGCCTTTTCGGACTCCGGCAAGACCTCCAAGCAGATCTCCAAGCAGCGTCCGAGCGCCCCGGTTTTTGTGTTCACCTCGCGCAAGGAAATATTCAACCGTTTGGCCCTGCTCTGGGGCATAACCCCCATGTATATCCCCAAGATCGCTGACGTTCAGCGCCTGGTCGCGAGCAGCGAACGCCTGCTGATCGAGAAGAGGTTTGTTCAAAAGGGGGATTTAATGATCATCGTCATCGGCATGGGCTTGAAAGAGGGCTCGACCAACATGATCAAAATCCATCAGGTCGGCTGCGATGATTGATGCGCCCTGCCGATGGCGCCGGGGGTTAGGGGGGATCGATCAGGCGGCGCGGGCGCACCGTATAGCGGATTAAGATGCTGTTCTCCTGACCCGGGGCCAGTCGCAGGGATGCGGGCACCAGCGCCAGGGAGGTTCGTATCTCTCCCGATTGTTTCAATCCGTCAACCGGGACTTTGGCGGTGTAAAGGGTGTCGATTTGGTTGAGCAGCAACTGGCCGCCGGTGACCTTCACGGTGGCCGGTTCGAGTTTGATTTCTTGCACCAGAATCCCTGGCGGCAGGGCGCCCGTCCAGTCGACTTGCAGGGGCAGGCTTTTCTGATCCAAAACATCCACCGTGACATCGATGCTGTTGGGCTCCACTTTTTTGAGGGAGGCCCCGGGAGGAAGAATGATATCGTCTTCGGTAATGGACAGGCTGTTGCGACCGGCGACGGCTTGGCTGAGGTCGAAACGAACTTTGATCTGGCTCGGATCGAGGCGGCTGATCAGTTGCAGCGATCCGCTCAATTGAATCCGGACAGCGGTGCTGGAGCTCTCGATGATTTCCAGCCGGGAATCGCGCTTGATAAATTCGATGGGGACTTCCACGGTGGTCAGGCTGCGGACGAAGCCCAGTGAATAGCTATACCAGACGCTGCTGACGACCATCAGCGACAGGCAAAAGGCGAAAACCGCGGTGCGAAGGTCGTTCGTGGTTTTATGCGCAGAATCGCTCGCCATGCCGGTGTGTCCGCGCAGGCGCGCTTCCAGCGAAGCGACGTCTTTGACCGTCTCGATGTTGCCTTGATGGGCAACGGCAACCTCTCCGCGCTCTTCGGACACGATCAGGACCAAGGCATCGGTCCGCTCGGTCAAGCCGATGGCCGCCCGGTGGCGGGTGCCGAACTGGATGGGCAAATCCGAGCGCTCGGTGAGCGGCAGTATGGCGGACACGCGCACGAAATGCCCCCCCTGAATGACCGCCGCGCCATCATGGACGGGATTGTCCGGCCAGAAGATGCTTTCGATCATTTCGCGTGAAACTTTGCCGAGCCAGGTCACACTGTTTTGAATGGCCGCATCGACCGGTTGGCGCCCGGGAAGTACGATGAGGGCGCCGATGCGTTTGCGCGCCAGGTGGTAGACGCTGTTGGCAATGATTTCAACCGGGGTGATGACCGGCTTGGTCGTTACACGCCACAGGATATCCCGGACCCCTTTGGTCTGGAACAGGCTTCGAATCTCATAGCGAAAGACAATCAGCACACCAATGGCGGTCAGAGCGGCAATGCCCTGAAGAACGGTGTGGGTGAGAATCATGCTGGATGTCGCCACGATCTGTTGGCCGATGAGCAGCAAAAAGATAAACACCACCACCCAAAAAAGACGGGTGCCGCGCAAGACGATATAAAGGCGGAAGAGAATGTAGCTGTTGAGCAGAATGTCCAGCACATCCTGCCATCGAATCACCGCCAGCAGTTTTTCCAGAAAGAAGCCCATAGGATCAGTTCGTTATGCTGAATCGCAGAATGCGGAGGATTTCACCATCGGTGGTGCGAATCTCCACCCGCCAGGGACCGATGTCGGCCTCGCGCAATTGGATGCTGCTCACCGATGACCAGCGTGGTGTTTTCAGTACCAGTTTCTTGCGAAAGACCAGTTTATCCTGCCGGATCCAGTCATGAAAGATGCTGGTACGCTGCGGCACCTGATCAAAGGCCGTGAAACACATGACACTGCCGACGCGAACCGAAAAGACCGCACTCGGGTTGAGGGGCTTGAAGGCTTCAAGGCTCTCACAAATCACGGCGTTGGATAGGCGCAGCGGACCACTCGACCGGATGGCGACGCCAGGATCGGCGGGGGGAGAATCGTTTTGGGCCCACAGCCCCCCGGGGGCCATGCTCACCCAAAGCAAAAGAGCGCCTGTCAACCAATGTTTCAGCATGCCGTATCCACTATCAGATCGGTGGTAAAGTCAAGTCCTCTTTTTGACCCCTGGGGACGGCGGCGACGAATTTCAGCGGAAACCGCAGGGCAACCGCAGCCCTCGAGGCAACACGCTGCCACCTGGTGGGCGCCTAGTCCGGATATGGCACACCTTGGCGGCCTCCCGTAAAAGGCCTTTCGGAGCGCTGCGCTCAACATGCGACCGCAAATGCCTGATAAGGCCGCAAAGGGATGCCGCCGGCCTTGCCCGCCGGGGTGGCAGGCTTATGCGCGGCGTTCGGAAATTCGCGCGTCCCCAAGGGCTAGGGGGCCCGTTTGGCGCAACCTTCCGTCAAGGCAGGCAACCCATGCATCCAAGCATGTGGGCATCCATCGTTTCATGAACTGTTCGGGCTAGCGGACGGCCGCAAAGCGTTCCGGCTTGAATGCCCTTATCAGACGATCTTCCATGACAGCCTCGAACCCTGTCATGGTGGCCAGCACGTTGCCGTCCTTGTCAAGGAAAGTGAAATCGCCGATCAGTTTGTGGCGGGAAACCTTCTGCACCGTCAATACGGCCTCAATGGCTGCGGAGGGAAAACGGCGGCAATATTGCCGATAGGCTGCACTGTAGCTGGGCAGTGAAACTCGACCGGTTTCTTCGTAGCACCAGAGGCTGGCCATTTGAAAGGCACCGTCCAGGATTAGGGGATCGGCGATCCAACGATTGCGGGGCGGTTTTTGAATCCAGGCGCTGGGGGAGGGGGCCGTAACCAAGGCGGCCAGCATACCGCCGGCCGTGCAGGCCCGCACCCGGCGGAGCCCCTGCAGTGCTTCTCCGTGGAAAAGGATTTCTGAATAGATCTGGGCAACATCGCGATCGTAGGTAGCATCTCGAAGGTCGGCCGGTATGGTAAAGCGCGGCGGCGATGGCAGGCGGTCGGCTAAAATGGCGGTGGCGCGGGCGTGGATGACTTCGTTGCCGGCGACAATACCGTCACGCAATTCAAGCTTGACTTTGATGCCTTCGCCATTGGATTGGGAGGCCCCGGCGAGGATGCGGATGGGGCGTTGGCGATCTTCCAGCACAATCCCTTTCAGCAGACGCATGTCGTCCAACCCGGTCAGTTGAAAACCGGGATGGTTGTGAAGCGCGCCATGGCCGAACCATTCCGCCATCAAGGCGAACGGCACCACCGGTTTGCCGTCCAGGCGATGGTGGTTGAGGATGGGATACCGTTCGAGGTTGAGGTCGCTGATATAAGCCGTACTCAGACCAACGCCGGCAGATGTTTCCGCAGGCTCGGGAGCCGTCTTGGATGCCGGTTGTTTCACGGAAGGGGCCGTGGCCGGCAGTTCGGAGCCGATGACGACCTCCACCGGATCCGTTTCGTCGGCGGTCAGTTCCGATACGAAGGCCAGGGCGCCTTGATCCAGGGGAATGAGGGGGATATCCCGGGCGGCAAAAGCGTTCTTGAGGCTGTCGGTGACCATGCCGCCGTCCCAGGGACCCCAGTTGATCGATCGGACCACACAATCACGGCGTTCGTGGGCCTCGGCAGCCGCCATTTTGTTCAAGACCTCGTTCGCCACGGCATAGTCGACCTGACCGATGTTACCAAAACGGGCGGCAACGGAGGAAAATATGACGATATAGCGCAGAGGATCGTCCTTTGCGGCCGCCAGCAGATTTTCCATCCCGATCACTTTGGTACTGAAAACCTGATCGAATTCATGCGCGGTTTTATCGCTGATCAATCGATCGCGCAGGACACCGGCACCATGAATGAGGGCCTTGACCGGACCGTGGACCAGCCGGATGTCGTTTATCACGGCGCGGACCTTGTCGGCCTCCCGGATGTCGAGGGAAAAATAGCGCGCTTCCGATCCCATGGCCGCCAGCCTGGCCAGGTTCTGTTGTATCTCGCGATTGCCGATATAGCGCTGATAGGCTTCGTGAACGGTCTGGGGCGTCGGGGGGGTTGCGGCGAAATCGTGCCCGATGATGGCTTTTTTCAGGTCGGCTTCGTGCTCGATCCCCTGCAGCCATTCCGGTTCTTCGAACGGTTGGGGGGAGCGTCCCAGCAGAATCAGCGTCAATGACTGCTCTTGGGCCAGCGCTTGGGCCGCGGCGGCCGTGATGCCGCGTGCCCCTCCGGACAGGACCACGACGTCACCGCGGTCAAGCGCCAGCGGGCGCCGTGAATGGTCGTCCAGGGGAGCCGGGGTCAAGCCCAAGGTCACGCGTCGCTGTTCGCGCCAGCCCACTTCCACCGGTCCGTCGGGCATCGGAGAGAACAGTTCGGCCACGATCTCCTTGGCCATGGCGGGGTTGTCACCCCAGGCAGCATCGATATCCAGGGCGCGGCAGGTGACCTCCGGCCATTCGATGGCGGCCGTTTTGGCAAATCCGGCCATGCCGCCCTGGTAGGGGTGCTGGCTTTTCCAGCGATCCACACCGAAGGTGCCATCCATGCGGCTTATGGTGGCCAGCACAGCCCCTCCCTCCTTGGCGCTCGCCTGGAGGGACGGTCCCAGATGTTGAATCAGTTCGAATGCATCGCTGAGAGACGGTTTGCTGTGGGCCCCAGGGGCCCCATTCGCGCCATCCTCGCGGTCACATAGCAGGATTAAACCGGCCGCATCGGGCAATTGCTCGCGATGCTGAAGGATATCCACGGATATCTGAACGGTGGGCAGGCCCATGGCGGCCAATTGATCGGCCAGGGCATGGGACAAACCAGCCTTGTCGGTGGTGATGAAAATTTTGCGTTGTTCGGGAACGATCAAGGGGGGTGCCGATCGACGGGGGGTTTCCATGGTGACCAGTTTGCGCCGGATCAGCGGTCGTGCTTCCGTGGGCTTGGCTGTAGGGGAAGGCGGCGGCGATGGTTCGGCGACCGGCGCCGCGGTGACCGTTTGATCCTGCGCGCCGGCAGGATAGCCTTTGGCCAGGGTGGTGGCAATCTGGCCCAGTTTTTTCAAATCGGCCATCTCATCCGGCGCGATGAGCGTCAATTGCGGCAGGCGATCTTCCATGGCGGACAGAATCTCCACCCGCTTGATGGAATCGATGCCCAGATCCGCTTCGATATCCATATCAGGCGAGAGCATCTCCGTTGGATAACCGGTTAGATCGCTGACGACCGCCAGCAAAGCGTCCAGCACGATCTCCGGGCTGGCTTGGCCGCCCGGGGCGGCAGGTGCGTCGGATGGTGCCGGAGATGCCGGATCGGGTGCGTCCACGGATGCGGACAGTTGCCT